>DASVAI010000442.1:0-12845 GCA_036376445.1 Acidobacteriaceae bacterium | reverse complement strand
ACGTTGTGCTGCGGGGCGAGCCCGATCAAACCCTGCCGCAACTAGCGGAATTACCCTACGAAATGGTCCCGGGCTGCTGTTGGCAAGCCGATTCTGGACAGTTTCGCGTCGGCCAGGGCCTTGGTGTCGTTGACATGAAAGCGGTCTCCGCACTGGACTACTCCGACTACCCTGTCGAGCGCCACTCGCATCTCCATCACGTCTTTCCCGGAAATGGCGGCGATCATCTCAAGCTCGGCGGAGAAGTGGAGTTCGCGCGTGGCTGCCCCTACTCCTGCACGTTCTGCAACAAGACTCTCTTCCGCAACAAGTTTCGCGAGCGCAAGCTCTCCGCGGTGCTGTCTGAAATCGATACGCTCATTTCGCGCGGCGTCGATTACATCTATTTCATCGATGAGATCTTTGGCGTCGGGAAAAACGTGCGCACCCTGTTGGAAGAGATTGCGAATCGTCCTGTGGCGATCGGCTTCCAGACGCGGATCGACCTCTGGAACGAACAGTCCCTGGAGCTCTTGCGCCGCGCGAACTGTGTTTCCTTCGAATGTGGTATCGAATCTGTTACGGAAGAAGGCCGAGAGGAGATGAACAAAAACTGCCGCATCTCCACCGAACGCATCTCGGATCTCCTCATTCACGCGCGCGCTTGCATTCCCTGGGTGCAGGCGAATCTGATCAAGACATCGCAGGATGATCCCAGCTTAGTGGCTGCCTGGCAGGACCGGCTTAAATCCCACGGAGTGTGGGTTAGCGAACCCGTCCCCATGTTTCCTTTCCCCGGAAGCCCGGAATACATTCACACCTTTGGCGCAGCGCCTGACGATCAGGCCTGGGAACGCGCGCATTCTTTTTATCTCAGCCTCTTTGCCGACAAGGGTTACAGCGATATCCAGGATCAGCATCCGCTTCCGCTTACGGAGCTCGAATGCGGATCCTGATGACCACCGACACCATAGGCGGTGTCTGGACCTTTACCGAAGAGCTTGCGAGGGGCTTACTCGCACGCGGCTGCGCCATTTGCCTGGTGAGCATCGGCGATCCGCCAACGCAGTCTCGCCTGCAATGGTGCGATCAGATGCGATCGCAATGGAAGGACCGCTTCCGCTATGAGCGCATAGCCGCACCGCTCGAATGGATGAGCAACAACCAAGACGCCTACGACGCAGCCGCCTCCTCGCTGCTCCATTTCGCAAAGGATTTCGATGCGGACCTGATCCACAGCAATCAGTTCTGCTTCGGCGCGCTTCCGCTGGATGTTCCGAAGATTGTCACCGCTCACAGCGATGTCTTCAGTTGGGCACAGGCCTGCCGCGGCGAAACGCTTCACCCTTCTGATTGGCTCCTGCGCTATACCGCGCTGGTGACCCGGGGGATGACGGGAGCAAACAGTATCGTCGCTCCCACTTACTGGATGGCGAACTCACTCGCTGCCAATTTCCCTCTCTCGAATCAACCTTCCGTCATACCGAATGGCCGTACACTTCCGGCTTCCCCGATAAGCGCTCGCAAGTATCAGGCCGTTACCGCGGGCCGGCTGTGGGACGAAGCAAAGAACATCTCTCTCCTCGCCCGGGTTCACTGCTCGACGCCTCTCCTTATCGCTGGCGAGAGCAAGTACGACGGCGCAGCCATCGGTCCTCTGCCAGACAACTTAACAATGCTGGGTGCTCTCGATCCGCCGGAGCTGTTCACGCTCTTTCGCAATAGCGCTCTCTATATCTGCACATCCCGTTATGAGCCCTTCGGCCTTGCTCCCCTTGAAGCTGCGCTCTGCGGCTGCGCCGTGCTCGCTTACGATATCCCATCCCTGCGCGAGGTCTGGCAGGAAGCAGCTCTGTATTTCGACAGCGCAGAATCCCTCGCCTCGTTAATCAGTCAACTGGAGTCGGACCCGCATCTTCTGGCAGCCGCGCAGCAGCGATCCTCCGCGCGAGCCCATCTCTTTTCTGCAGAGCGTATGGTCGATAGCTATTACGACTTCTTTCAGCAAGCTCTCGCACCGCGTGAGGATGCTGCCTATGCCGCGTAACTTTCGCGTGGCCTATTTGGCCCATTCCTTCCGCTCTGACTGGAACAATGGAAACGCGCACTTCCTGCGCGGGCTCATGCGCAGCATGGTTTCTCTCGGACACGACGTCCACATATTCGAGCCGTGCACCGCCTGGTCGATAGAGCATTTGCGGCAGGAAGAAAAAGGCGATGCCGCCCTGCGCCAATTCTCCAGCACTTATCCCGAACTCCAAATCACCGCCTACACAGAGGCCCAATTACATGATTTGAAATATTGGCATTCTGCGCTCCGTGACCGTGAAATCGTCATTCTGCACGAATGGAACCCGCCGGAACTGGCGCGCATCCTGCTCGAAACGCGCGACCACCTTGGTTTCCGGCTGCTCTTTCATGACACACATCATCGCGCCTCTTCGTCGCCAGAGCAGATACACCGCTTTCGCCTGGAAGAATTCGATGGAATTCTTGCTTTCGGTAGCGCGCTTCGACAAATCTATCGTGAGAGACTACGCACGGAATATGTCTGGACTCTCCATGAAGCGGCTGATACCGGCATCTTTCGCCCACATCCACATCAGGTCAGGGCTGATGACGTGATATGGATTGGCAACTGGGGCGATGACGAGCGTGCCGCCGAGATCCGAACCTTCTTGCTCAATCCGGCCGCGCAGCTTACGGACCGCACTTTCGTAGTGTATGGCGTCCGCTATCCCGCTCAGGCTCTCACTGAACTTGAGACCGCCGGCGTGCAGTATAGAGGCTATTTGCCCAATCTCGATGCGCCTTCTGCTTACGGCGCTGCGCGCCTCACGCTCCATATCCCGCGTCAGCAGTATGCAATTGCGTTAACCGGCATTCCTACCATTCGAATCTTTGAAGCCCTGGCATGCGGCATTCCGCTGATCTGCTCTCCATGGCAAGACACAGAAGCCCTTTTTCGTGAAGGCGACTATCTTATTGCCAATAATGCTGAAGAGATGAAGAACGCGATTCACTATCTCCTGGAGGATCGGGCCGCAGCAAATGCCCAGGCGCTGCGCGGCCTGGAAACGATTCTTGCCCGTCACACCTGCGCTCATCGTGCTCTGGAACTTACCTGCATCTGCAAGGAGCTAGTCCCGTGAACATCTTTGTATTCGGCTCCAGCATCCTGTCGTCCTACTGGAATGGCGCCGCTACCTACTATCGTGGCATTTATAAGTACCTCGCGCGGCGGGGACATCACATCACCTTTGCTGAGCCTGACGCCTACAATCGCCAGCAGCATCGCGACAACGGGGATTTCTCCTATGTCGAATCCATCATCTACAAACCACATACAGACATCGATCAGATGCTCGCCGTTGCGGCGGATGCCGACATCGTGATCAAGCATAGTGGTGTGGGCGTGGATGACACCCTTCTCGAAAGCCGCGTCCCGGAGCTGGACCGTCACAGTGTTGTCATTTTCTGGGATGTCGATGCTCCCGCGACGATCGGCCGCTTGAAATCGAACCCCGGCGATCCCTTCCGGCAGCACATTCCGCGATACGATGCGATCCTCACGTATGGCGGAGGTCCCCTCAGCCGCGACGAATACTTACACTTTGGCGCGTGCCGTTATCAGAGCATCTACAACGGGCTGGATCCGGACACTCACTATCCCGTCGCGTGCGATCCGAACCTTCAATGCGACGTCATGTTCCTTGGCAATCGCATGCCTGACCGGGAGCAGCGGGTCGAAGAGTTATTCCTGAAGGCCGCCACATTCGCGCCGAATAAGACGTTCATCCTGGGCGGAGAAGGATGGCAGGACAAACCGCTCCCGCCGAATGTCCGCTGGATCGGTCATGTCTCCACAGATAACCACAACCGCCTGAATTGCTCGGCCGGCATGATCATGAACATTAATCGAACTTCAATGGCCACCTTTGGATTCTCCCCGCCGACTCGCGTCTTCGAAGTTGCCGGCGCCGGCGGCTGCCTCTTATGTGACGATTGGCCGGGAATTGAAGAATGCTTCAACATCGGTGACGAACTGCTCGTGGTACGTTCCGCGCAAGACGTTGTGGACGCGCTGGATCGGTATGATTCAGCCGAGCGGCAACGCATGGGACAAGCCCTGCACAATCGAGCTCTGCGCGACCACACCTATGCGCAGCGCGCCGCATCGGCCGAACGCGTCTTTGAAGAGTGTCTGGACGCCCGAGCATCCTCACCCATGCCCGCGGGCGCGGCCTGACTGGAGCGGAGATACCGACGTGAAGATCGTGATCTATGGCCTCACCATCACCTCGTCTTGGGGTAACGGACACGCTACCACGTATCGTTCCCTGGCCAAGGCGCTTTCGGCCAAAGGCCACCAGATTCATTTCATAGAGAAAGATGTTGAATGGTATCGCAATAACCGCGATATGCCGCATCCTCCCTACTGTTCAGTTCATCTCTACGATTCGTGGAGCAAACACTTGCGCGACATCAGCGTGGATGCCGACGCCGTCATCGTCGGCTCCTATTTCCCCGATGCCATCCCGCTGACGCACGAGCTTCTTGACGCTGATTTGGGCCCGCTCTTCTTTTATGACATCGACACACCCATCACACTGTCCCGCCTCCGGGCATGCGGGCACACCGACTATCTTGATGCCGGCTTGATTCCACATTTCTCTGCATATCTCAGCTTCACCGGCGGCCCAACTCTACAGGAGCTCCGCGATTGTTTCGGCTCCCCGAATCCAGTGCCCTTCTACTGCTCAGTCGATACGGACCTCTATTCCCCGGCCGCACCTTCCAACCGCTATAAATGCGACCTCAGCTATCTCGGCACCTATGCAGCCGATCGGCAGTCTATGCTTGATCGGTTCATCAACGGCAGCGCATCGCTCCTGCCCTCGATGCAGTTCCTTGTCGCAGGTTCGCAATATCCTAAGGACTGCGCTTGGCCCTCCAACGTCGGACGTATCATTCATATCTCGCCGCGTGAGCACGCCTCGTTCTATTCCTCATCGCGTTTTACTCTCAATCTCACCCGGGCTGACATGGTTGCCGCAGGCTATTCGCCCTCGGTTAGGCTTTTCGAGGCTGCTGCATGCGGCGCGCCACTCCTGTCCGACAATTGGCTGGGATTGGACGAGTTCCTCGCCCCGGGTGAAGAGATACTTATTCCCGTCGACGAGTACGAAGTCGCCTCGATCCTCAGACATTTTCCGGAACGAGATAGAACGCTCCTCGCGGCAAGAGCCCGCGAGCGCATTCTGTCGTGTCATACAGCCGAGCACCGGGCAGCCCAGTTCGAAGCTATTGTTGCCGGCTGTTACGCAGGCAAGGCGTGATTCAGGATAAGTAATTCGCCCAATGACGGAACGCACCAATCCGGCTGCTCATCGCACAGTTCCGCAAACGAGTTGACACCGGTTGCTACTGCGATCACCGCGAGCCCATTTTGCCGCGCAGCCCGGATATCTGCTGGTGTATCTCCAACGACGCAGATAGACGCATCTTCGCCTGTCATCGTCTTCGCCAGTTTCGCAGCGTGTCGAAAAACATCAGAGCGGTACTCACACGCATCGCTCCAACCGCCAAACGAGAAATATTCGAGCAGGCCGGCTCTCGCAAGCTTCATACGGCCAATATCGTGCAGGTTTCCGGTCGCAATGCCAATCGGAGCATTCTGGTTGCGCAGATGATCCAAAACCTCACACACCTGCGGCAACACCACTGTACACAACTCCGTCTGTTGACTCCGAACGAAAGAGCACATCGTCTGCCGGATGAATGCGAGCCGCGGTCTCCATACCTCTTCACTTATACCTGCCAAAGTGAAGGCGTCCCGCAGTATTCCGATGTCCGTGTTCCCATGCGCGACCACTCCTTCCAGTGTAATAGGTATGCCAGCAACCATTTTCAGGGTGTGGCAGAAAGCGTGATAATGCACTGCATCGTTACACACAAGAAGCGTTCCGTCGATATCGAACAGATATGCGTCGAACTCATCCCATGAGCGCATAGATATGCTCACGCTTCTCGCCGCTCCATTCTTTCGGCCCAGCACCCAAGTTTTGCCGTAACTGCCCCGACTACTTCGTCCCACGCCCCCGGACGCGGCTGGCGGAAGATCCGCATGGACGGATACCACGGACTATGGTCGCGACCAACCATCCACCGCCAGTCTGCCGCATGCTGCAGCATCAGCCAGATGGGCACACCAAGAGCGCCGGCAAGATGCGCCGCCAGTGTATCCGTGGTGAGTACGAGATCCATCTGCGAGATCGCCCCTGCAAGACACAAAATGCCGCTGCTGCATACCGGCGCATCACGTAACACTGCGTCAACATTCCTGGAAGGGCCGCCCTGCAAGTTCCAGAACTCACAATCGTCGACCTCTAACGTGCCTCGGAACGTCGAGTACGGAATCGACCGGGACTCATTCCAGCTTCCCGCGCTCCACACCACTCCCACACGCGGCTTTGTCCGCACGCCCATTTCAGCCGCTGCACGCTGCACAATCGCGTGCGGCAGCCGCACATATTTTTCTGAGATAGGTAATTCTGCGCTCGTAGTGCGGAATAGATAGGGCAATTCCATCAGTTCGACTTGCACATCATAGTCTCGCCCAGCCTCGTACTCGTTATCCCACGTCATTACGTGATGAATATTCGAGAAGCATCTCATGATCTGCAACATCGCCGGCGGTACTTCCCATACAACCGTCGCTGACTTCCGATTCAGCAGCCCGGCATAGCGCGCAAACTGCACTGTGTCTCCAAAGCCATGCAGACAGCGCACAATGACTCGCATGTCCGTCAGATTCTCACCTGCCCACATTCGGTGCGGGTCTGGCATCCCTCGCGCGCGTATCGCATCGCTCTCCTGCCATGCCGCAGCGAAGTCCCCTTTCAGCATCGCGATCATCCATCTTCCCGCCGCACACCTATCTGCCGAGGCGCCGGAGGCCTCCGCCTCCCGGAAATATCTTTGCGCGGCATCAAGCCGCCGCTGTTCCAGCATGGCTTCCGCCATCTGTAACTGTGCTTCAGTATTTGGTTGGCCCGCAGGCGCCGCCTTCATTCGGCGCTCCCCCGAGCTGGATAAACACAGTGCGGCCCATCCGGAGGACATTCAATCGACTGCCAGCGGCACAGGTAGACCTCTTCTTCCGGGTGCCGCTCGATGACAAACCCGGAAGACCGCAGCATCGCTTCCACGCATGCGCGATTCGGTATCCACCAGTTCGTCTCGTCATGGGCGTAGCGATGCTCGATGAAATGCATCTTCGGGTACGCTGCATCGTCGAACGGCGCCTCAGCGTTGAACTCGTAGTCGCGGTCCACCTGCAGTATCTCTTTGCTGCCCCGCTGCATGCTCTGGAACAGCATCAGGTCCTTCGCTACATGCTCGTGGATCAGATCCAGCGCAAGCAGCGGGTGCCGCAGGTGATACATCACCCCCATGAATATGACTAAGTCAAATTTTCTTCGCAAGTCGGCGATATCCCACACCGCCATGCGACGAAACTCAATCTCTATCTGCTCTATCTCGGCGGCGAACCTGGCCTGCCTCAGATAGTGCTCGTCCGTATCAATCCCAACTACCTCCACAGCGCCTCGACGTTTCATTTCCAGGGAATAAAAGCCAGCATTGCAGCCAATGTCCAGCACGGTTTTCCCCTCCAGATCATTCGGAATCGCGTCTCGGAATTGCGCGAACTTAATGTCCGGATAGTCGCCGAGGAAATGATCAGGGGCTGTCTGCACTCCGCGCAGACGCAGGTTGTGAAACCACGGACCAAGCGCCGCGATATCCTCCTTCAGCAATTCGTCATTGAGCGCTGGCTGTTGCAATGCGTGCGTCGCCATCCGGTTCCGCCTCCGTGACATCGGTTGCATACTCGAACGAATCCTGACTCTGAAGCATTCGTTGTGCCGATCTGTATCCATGTAGCGTGCCCACATCCACGTAATGCGCGCCTGCCTTCACACCGACGGCAGATCCCTCTCCCCTCAGCCACGCATTCACCAGCGTTCCAAAATATTCGTCGCGCCGCTCGGGTAGCAGCCACAGCTTGCGCAGCGAGTGAAAAATCGCCCCCGGCATTTTGATAGCGCCCCAAATCCAATGTGTCGCCGCCCTGGCCTCCTTCACCTGCACCTTCTCTACGCGTCCGCCTTCGTCGGTCACTACCGCGTCGAAAAGCTCCGGATGCTCCACAGGAAAGAGAAGAAACGAGAGCTTATCGTTTGGCATTTTGAGATAGCCGTCGGCTGGAGACCACACCGTGTCCGGCAGACCAATGGCTACCGTCTCGTCATTCTCGATCAGCGGCGCGGCCCGAAAGAGCGCATCGCACAAACCGCCGGGCGCCTGCTGCACTACATAAGCAATGTCCGCTCCCCACACTCGGGAGCCGTAGTATTCCAGGATGTCCGTTTTCCCTGGAGCAATCACGAAGCATAGTTTGTCGGCGCCTCCGGCAATCATTCGCTCTACAAGGTATTCACTCACTGCGCGCGGCCGTTCCACTCCGCCTTCCACCTTGCTCCCTACGGGGAGTAGTTCTTTGGAAAAAGCCAGCGGCTGAATCCTGCTCCCAACACCGGCTGCTGGAATGATTCCCCACATGACTCACGCCACCTCCGCTGTATCCGCCACTCTCCGCTGCTTGCCGTCCGATAACACTGCTTCGCAAATCGCTTCCAGTTCCAGCACTCGACTCTCGGCCGTGTGTTGCTCCATTGCGCGCTGTCTTGCTGCATCGCCAATTCTTCGCAGCTCTCCATCGCTCAATGTCAATGCCGCCATTACGTCCTCCGACGATGACACTTGAAGAATCTCTTCGCCCGGCGCGAAGAATGTCTCCAGCCCCACCCACCAGTCGCTGATCATTGGCGCGCCACACGCGGCTGCCTCGAACAACCTGCCTGACGGGCAGTAGCCATATTCCGCCATCGAGCTTCGCGTGATATTCAAGGTGGCACGCGACGAGCAGAAGAATGCGCCATGAAGCGACGGCGGCAGATGCCGCACAAAATAGATGTTCGGCAGCCACGGAAAGCTATCCGGATACTGCGCACCGCCCATCACAAATCGCTCACTCCGCATGCGCCTCGCGGTTTCAACGAATAGCTCTTGTAGCGCCGCCTGCCGGTCCTGCGCAAAAGTCCCCAAATAGCAGAGCGCGCCGCGAAACTCCTCCACCGCCGCAGTCGGATAATGTGTTTCTGGCGTAAACCATCCATAAAGCGGCGCCACTCGCTCAGCGCCAAGCAGGCGACGCAACTCGCTCAGAGCACGCCCGCCGGTGTAACTCAGCACCAGATCGCAATCACGCAATCCTGCCGCAGGCAGGTACTCCACCGCCGCTCCCGCGCGTAGCGCGCTCAGCGTTATCGGCGTGTCCAGGTCATAGAAACCCCGAATCGCCGCGCGCGAGCCGAGGACCATCTCTGCTACCGCGGAACCATCCGGACAGTAACTCGTCCACAGCGCAAGATCCGCACAATCAAGGTCACGCAGCGCAACAGATCGGATTTCATCAAGCGATCGATAAATTTGCAGAGTGACGCCGTCAGGACAGCGCCATCCATCCCGGGTCGTCGCGTAATAAGGTACGTCCTTTTCGTAGAACGAAACGCTATGCCCGCTCTTCGTCATCGCACGCACCATTCCGCGCCATAACGTGGCGTGCCCGTTTCCCCAGGATGAGGAAATGGTTAATCCAAAAATGACGAAGTGCATTCTCCAGCCACCCTGATTGCTGCGCAGTGAATTGGTCTCACATGCACTTAGGATGCTGACATCGAATCGTAAGTAGAAGCTCATCGAATGGGCGCAAGGCAACGCGCACAGACGTGCTCATGGTTTATGCGTGGCGCAAAATGGCGCGGCGCTCCAAAGAGGCCGTCGTGGCAGGTCTAGTCCGCAATGACCAGTTCTCCCGGAAGAATGGGTCGTGTTCGCGGCAGCACTCCCGCAGCCGCCGCTAGGCCAACCGTCAGCAGCACCGCGCAGTAGAGGATAAGTTTCGTCACATCACCCGCATGCGAGCGCGGCAACGCTCTCCACAGCGTGAGCAACACCGTCTGCGCCAGCGTCACCGCCCACACTGTTCCGTAGAAGTACCGCCGCTCCCAACCTTCGCCCTTGGTAGAACGGCGCACCCGCGGCAACACGCCGCCAATACCCAGCAGCGCAGTCACAGCCAGCACCGGACCATACACCCAGTCATAAATCTGTTCCATACGCCAGCGACCGGTCGCCACCGCGATCGCCAGGCCAAGCAGATTCATCAGTGCAAAGTTGATCGCGGCATTCCAGGCAAAGGTGTAGCAGACGCGTCGATACAGCGGATTCGGTCTGTCCTCAGTGAATCGAAGGATGTAAGGACCGGGCTCCGACCCCGGCAGTCGCCCGCGTAGTGCGCCAATACCTGTACCCAACAGCACCGCGGCCAGCCAGATCAGATTCCAGCGATTCCCCCGGCCCGCGAACAAGTCGAAGACCAACGGTCCGGGCGCCAGAAAGAAAACAAATATCCAGATAGGCCAATGCGCCGCGCGATAGACCGCCGTGTTGCGCTCACGCATCTTGCGCTGGTGCGCATACTCCACACGGTGCAGAGTGATCATGATGTTCCCGCCGTTACAAATTTCGTGCAACAGAATGGCGTCAGATTAATGGTGGGCAGAGAGGGACTATTATACCCAACTGCCGCAAAGTCATTGAAAATAATGAATGTCAATCAGCAGTATTGATGCTTTGTACGATTGTTCTGCGATTTTGACATACGAGAGCCCGTGTAGCCCTGGCACGTACAGATGCGAATGTAGAAGCAATTGAGCTAAACCCCATTTCGCTTGACCGGCTGGCGGCGGAAGCGGCAGAGCACTGGGAGCCGTTTGCACGGCAACAGGGGCTGACAGTTTGTCTGACTGGCGGTGACGCACCAGCGTGGGTCATGGGAGATGTCACGGCGCTACGCCAATGTGTCGCAATCCTGATGGAGAATGCGTGCCCCTATACGGAGCGCGGCAGTATTGAGATTGGGCTGGAGCGTGAGCCGGATCACGTCACGCTTCTGGTGCGGGACACGGGTGTCGGAATTGCTCCCGAGCATATACCGCATCTGTTTGAACGCTTTTACAGATGCGGCAATGCGTATCGAAGCAATGGCTTAGACCGACACGGTGCCAGGCGCGGCTCCGGACTGGGTCTGTCGCTGGCCAAGTGGATCGCGGACCGGCATCATGCTGAACTGTTGGTAGAGAGCCGCTCCGGCCTTGGCTCCTGCTTTCGTTTGCGCCTGGCCGCATTGAGTGGAGTGGCAATTGCGCCCTCGCTGAGAAACTGAGAATGATCAATCGCCAACCTGATGCCCAGCTATCGGACAATTCAACCGCTTATCCATGTCGACCAGCCCATGGATGACCCATCGAAAGAGCGTGAGCTTTACTCAAAAAGCTCATGGCCTGACTGCGATGACTTCTATTTCCACCAATGCGCCCGGAGCGGCGAGCGCCGCCACCTGCATCGCGGACCGCGCGGGTAGCTTTGGCTGATCCTTCGTGCCAAAGAACTGTGAGTAAGCACTCATGAAACCGGCGAAGTCCATCCTGCTGGTAGCAGGATCGGGGGCGAGATAGACGTGCATCATCACCACATCGCCAAGCGTGAGCTTCTGGGCAGCGAGCGCCTTCTGGATGGCCTGAATGGTCCCGATGGTCTGCGCCTTCGTGTCCCGCGCCGGCTGCTTCTTGAAATCCGGATCGAGCGTGCCGCTGAGATAGAGCGTGTTCCCGACCCAAACGCCCTGGGAGATGGGGAAATTCGAATTGTTGGGCAGTGGGATCCGGGTAGGACTTTGTGCGCCGGCAGCGAGAGCAAAGGTGACAGCAATGGCGAGGACACGAGAAGTACGATTGCTACGCAAGAGTTCCTCCTGATTGCAGGCGTTGCCCGATCATGTTGACGGCGCGAATGGCCGAAAAAGCTGCGCCTTCCTGCCAGCCAACGATATGGCTGGTGTGGTCGCCGGCGAAGTAGACGCGTCGATCGGGCCGTGTGATGACGGCGTAATCGCGGGGATCCTGCTGGCCGAAGCCGTCACGCCCTCGCGGGCCACTGATCCAGGAGCCGAGATTGAAGGGGATCTGGCCCCAGCTCACATAGATGGGATCGCGCAGCTCCTTGCCACGCCCAGGGAAGAGCTTCTCGATGGATTGACGTGAAGCGTCGAGCTTGGCCTGCATGGTGGGCAGTTTGCCGAAGGGCGTACCGTTCTCGATGCTGTAGCCGCTGATGATCGCGCCGTTCGGTGAAAAAAGATTGTAGCTGGGATACCAGACAACATCGACGGTTTGGCGCAAGAACGAAAGACCGCCATAGATGCTATTGTCCTGCTCCCAAAAACGGCGAGACTGCCAGGCAATCTTGTAGGCAGAATCATATTTCGCATGCTGGATGACTTCCATCACGTCCGGCGAGAAGTCCGCGTCCACATCCTTGAGCATAGTGAGCGGCATGGCGCAGACACAGTATTCGGCATCAAGGGTTTCGATATGGCCATGAACGCGGTCTTTGTACGAGACGCGCACACTCTTGTCCGACTGTCGAATACGCATGACCTCCGCGTTATGGCGGATCACATGGCCGAGCTTTTTCTCGAAGGCGCGGGGAATCCGGTCCATGCCGCCGACAGGCTGGAACATGGTGGCTTGCCAGTCGATCATGTCTTCGGTCAGCAGGCCGCGCCAGAGGTCTGCATCGAGAAGTGCATGCATGGGCAGCGGATCCCGCGGCACTCCGTCCTGGGGGCCGGCACCAGGAGTAATGCTATAGCCGGAGCGTGTCGTTCCTGTGAAGCG
>DASVAI010000425.1:0-14575 GCA_036376445.1 Acidobacteriaceae bacterium | reverse complement strand
CGTGAATCAGCGTCAGCATCGGCAGATGCTTTGCCTCGCGCCTGCCCGGCGGATAGATCAGAATGCCTTCCACCGTGGCGCCGTCGTCGGCCTTCCAGCTATAGGGCCGCCATTCGGATTGCGCGTAGTTTAGATAATGTGCGTTGAATCGAGTGAGAGCCCGTGCGTGATCAAGTTGCGCAGGCGTAGTTATATAGACCTCATGCGGCTCGCGAATCGCAGAGTGTGTGACCAGCAGAGTATCGCCGTGAACGGCGGCATCGAGTCCGCCGTATGTACCGGCAACACCAGCTATCTTCTCTGCACGCTCGCCATTCACGCGGTAGACCTGGGTGCTGGTTCCTTTGGTGCCGGTGGCCAGCAGCGTTCCATCCTGGAGGACTGTGTAGTCCTGCCAGTTGCCATCAAAGTCGCCGCCAAGCCGCTGCGCCGTCCCGCCTTGGGCGGAGATCGAATAGAGCCGCCCCTGCACATCGCGATAGGGGCCTTCCAACGATCCGGCCGCCGCCTGAACGGTGAAATAGAGGCGTCGTCCATCCGGCGACCAGCGGAGATTGTTTTCAAGCCCCTGGTTGTGCGTGAGCTGCGTGACGGCTCCTCCGCCGGGCGCGAGAGTGTAGATCTCGCTATCCGCGGGATTCTCCAGGCGATGGGACACAGGCGCCGTGACGAAAGCAATGGCGTCGCTGCGCTGTTCCACCTTGATAGAGTCGATCGCCAGCGGACTGCGAGCAATCACCGCCGCGCCCTCAGGCAGCGGCTGCTGAGTGGGCGCAAGAGAAGGCGGCGCACTGTTCGGCCGCGGCGCTCCCGAAGTCAACGGTGGAACGGGAATGCGCAGCAACACGTCACCACGATCGTTGATGCGATAGCGGGTCACGTCTTTCCAATCGCGCTCCTTCGCGTCGGTCTCGTCTTTGGTGAGTGGCTGCTGAATCGCAACATAGATTGCTGATCCATCCGGCGCCCAGGCGAAGCTGTGCACATCATCCTTGGTGCGATAGAGAGGACGCGCCTCGCCACCATCCACTGAGACGACCCAGATGCGGGATGGTGGGTCATCCTTTCCCTCCTTCGCCTCGGAGGGCTTCTCGTCGGGCACTGGACGATCGGAGGTAAAGGCGACGAAGCGGCCGTCCGGCGACCAGTCCGGGCCTGTGTCATGCCCTGAGCTGGTCAGCGGTTCGAGTTTGCCGCTGGACCCACGCCATAACCAGAGATTCTCGCGAAAGCGCTTTCCGATCCAATCCGGCTCGCGCGTCGCGATGACCGCAGCTTTGCCATCAGGCGAGATTCGCGCGGATGTGTACTCCGTCGCCGCCATGAAGGCATCAAGTGTAAGCAGCGGCTTTTTGGTAGTGGTCTCGGAGGCTTGAGCGGACAGGAAGAGGGGGAACACCAAGGATGCAAGAACCGGTAGCACGCGAAGCGTCATGAGCACTCAGAAAAGAAATAGAGATTCTGTGCAAAGATGACGGCTTCGACAATACGCCGAAGCCGCCGTCCGGAGGATAGTTCCGTCAAAACGCGTAGCGCAGGGAGAACTGCATCACGCGCGGCAGGTTGAGGGTGCGAGTCTGGTACTCACCCAACGAGCCTGCGTCGGTGATTCCGGTATCGAGCGTGTTGGTATCGAACCGGACTGAGTTGGTGGTATTGAAGACATCCCAGGCGAAGCTAAGGGAGTGTTCGCCGAACAGCGTCCAGGTCTTCCGGAGGCTGGAGTCGATATCGAAGTAGCCATCGCCCCGATAGTTGTTGCGCTGTCCCGCCTCACCGGCATAGGCGAGGCGGACCGGATTGCCTCCCACAGCGCCGTTGGTGATGTCGTCCGGCTTATCGAAGGCGTTGGGCAGCCCAGACGCGTCAATGTGTTTATGCAGCTTCACGGTGCCTGTCTTGACGGCAAAGCTCTCCTCTTCCCAGTTGGTGGCCCAGGCGGGAGAGAAGAGCGAGAAGGGCAGGCCGCTGGTCCAGCGGACCAGGCCGGACAACTGCCATCCACCAATGATCGAATTCACCAGCCGATTGCTGTTTCCTGCGATCAGGTGACCGGTACCGATGGGCAACTGATCGACCAGATTACCGGTGATGAGGTGCCGGGTGTCGAAATCGGCAGGCGCACGGTTGTACTCAGGGTGCCAGGCGTTCAGGATGACGCTGCTGGTGTTGTTAGCGGTGTGGATGCCGGTGCGTTCCGTATCGGATCCCATGTCGATGGCCTTGGAGAATGTATAGCTGAAATCTGCCTGCAGACCGTGGCTCGACGGATGCCGAAGGACGAGTTGTGCAGCGTTGTAATAGCTCTGGCCGATGGAGGCCCAGCCGAAGAGTGACGAGAATTGCCCCTGATAGAAACGGGTGCCTTGCGGACAGCCATAGCTGCAATAGAAATCGATATCGGCCAGCGTGCCGGTCTCCCCATAGTTGTAGCGATTATTCGCCAGTTCCAGAGAGTAGATGTTCTGGGTAGCGCTCTTCCCGTCGAAGGCCATCTGCGGAAAGACATGCTCGAAATAAGGAATCGGTGCCACGGTCACGTCGACGTCACCCTGGTGCTGATCGCTGATCTTCGAAAGCTTCGTGATGTTGCTGTACCAGTCGCCGCCGCCCCGGGTGTCCACAAAATTGGTTGGCGACGCAAAATCGAGCTGCTGCATGAGGTGGCGTCCCATGCGTCCGACATAGGACGTCTCCAGCGTGAATCCGCCGGGTATAAGCCGCTGCACGGAGAAATCAAGCGATTCGGAATACGGCGTCTTGATTTTGTTGCTGAGACCCCAGGTGATCAGAAAGGAGCCGTCCGGCACTGTGTAAGGGAAGGTCGTAGTACTGGGTGGCGCTGGACCGACATTGATATTGGGCAGGTTGTCGATTCCGGTGAAACGCGGCGAGGTCGACCAGTTATACACACCGGCGGGATTGGTCAATCCCGTGCTCACGCCAAAAGAGCCCGTATCAGTAAAGGAATTAACAATGCCCTGGCCGTAGTGATCGTAGTACATTCCGAAGCCCGCACGGATGGAAGTTTTGCTGTCCGGCGAGTACGCCACGGAGAAGCGCGGAGCCAGATTCAGCTTCTGCTTCGGCCAGTAGCCTGGACGCCCGAACTGCGGACCGCTTGGCGCAAAGGGGATCAACGGCTCGTAGACCTGACCCTGCTGCGCAGCGATTTCGCGCTGGTTAAACCAGGCGTCGGTGTCGACCCCCGGCGAAATTTGCTGGCCGTCGGTCTCATAAGGGGTCTGAAGGATGGTGTGCCGCAGGCCGAAGGTCAATGTGAGATTGGGCCGTGGGCGCCAGGAGTCCTGCAGGAACCATTCAAATTCGTTTGCGCGATAGTTGCGAGTGATCGCCGCGCCGTCTGCCAGTTGGCTGCCAGTGTTGCCATCGGCGTTGACCTTGTAGTTATAGACGTTATCCCGCTCCGGCACTGTGCCGACCAGGTTGGCATAGGCAATCAGGTAGTTATTTGAAAAACCACCGCCGACCGCGGGAAGGCCAGGTATTGTCGCCGGGTCGGGAATGTCACTACCGATCCAGTAGGGGTTGGTGCTCGCGCTGTTGAAGGAGTTTCCATTGGTGGATCGGTTGTTACCGATCAGGCGCCAGTTCACACCACCCTGGAACGTATGGTTGCCGTGGGTCCATGTGACGTTATCGATGATGTTGTGCACCGGCACGTTTACGGTAGTCGTGGAAGTTTGAGGATTGATGTTGTCGATAAAGCGGAAGTGGACATAGTCCTTCGTGAGCGTGCCCGCGTCGGCATATCCCTGCCGGATGTAGCCGTAGCGCAGGTCGTTGATCAGGTTCGAGGAGAGCGTCCAGGTGTCGCCTGTGGCGAGTCCCTTGGTGTTATCGACCCGGGTAGAACTTGGCCCCTGACCGGGAAACTGCTCGGCGTCCGAAGTGAGGTCCTTCTGCAGGTTCCCGCGGATGAACAGGCGGTGCTTGTCGCGGAGGTTGTAGTCGAACTTAACAATCGTGGTGTTCAGTGTCGATGGGCTCGGCGACGAGAAGGTGAAGCCTGCGATGTTCAGGTTGTCTCCGCCGCCTGTATTGGCGTGAGGATATTGGCTGAAGTGCTGCAGCACGTTCGGGTTCGGTCCCGGTCCGTTGGGACAGCCGCCCGCTGACACACAGGGAGAATCGAGCTGGGTAAACTGCGACGTAGAGATGGTGTGGACGGCGTTGTTGCTGTCCTGATACCGGAGCGTGCCTGCGCGGTAGCTGTCCGTCGGAACTGTCCGGGTGGCCTGCTGGTTTTCCGCTGAGCGCTGGCCTTCATAGTTAAAGAAGAAAAACAGCTTGTCTTTCATAATGGGGCCGCCGAACGCGCCACCGAAGGTGTTGCGGATCAGCTTGCCGGGAATGTTCTTCTGGCCGCTGGCGAGTTGCGCCTGCTTGTTGAACCAGTTGTTTGCCACCGTGAAGTTCGGACGGTAATACTCGAACGCGTCTCCATGGAAGCTATTGGTGCCGGAGCGCGTCACAAGATTGACCTGCGCGCCGGACGAGCGGCCGACCGTAGCGTCGCTATTGACGGTGGAGACGCGGAACTCTTCCGTGGAGTCGATGGTAGAGCGCAGGACGCCCGTGAAGGCGTAGCCCTGATTCTGATCGTTGTCGTCCAGTCCATCGAGGGTAACATTGCCCTGGTCTGACCGCGCGCCCGCGACTGCGCCGGTACGACTATCCGCGTCGCGACTTACGCCGCGGCCGAGATAAAGCACGCCGGGTTGCAGGCTGAGCAGATCGGGCACATTTCGGCCCTCTGAAGGAAGAGCCTGCAGAACCTGGTTGTCCAAGGCGTCGCCAATGCTGGCATCCGTCTTGTTTAGCGTCTGCGCTTCCGCGCTGACGTTGACCGTCTGCGTTGTTTGTGAAACGCCTAATTGGAAATTGATGGTGGCCGGTTGGTTCACGAGCAACCGCGCCTGCTTGGTGGACGCCGTAAATCCACTCGCCGTGACGCTGATAAGGTACGTGCCGGGCTGGAGTTGCGGGAACGTGTAAAGCCCGGATTTGTCCGAGACACCTCTCGTGGCCGAATTATCCGCGGTATTGGTGAGCGAGATCTGGGCGTCGGGAACGAGCGCGCCGGATGGATCTGTAATCGAGCCCCGAAGAGATGTGGTGCTGGTTTGCGCCAGCAGCGAAACAGCAAAGATGAAACACATCACGACTCGCGCGAGTCTGAGTGATCGCATAGGAACGGCCTCCAGAAAAACAACAAACCATGTCATCCGGCGATCGCATACGGTTCACGACTTCTGCCGGCTATTTAGTCTTCGAACTTGGACAGCATGGTCCCGGTAACGTGCACTCCACTCGGAGATTTCGGAAGAGGGCTCGATTATGCCGCAGTGGTCTTCGGGGGAGCAAGCATTTAAGCGATTAAAGGAGGGGAAAACCCGGTACAAAATCAGAGTGTGGGGCCCACTGCTCATATCAGGCGGTGCTATGGATTGAGCAAGATGCGGGTCCAGCGCTCCGGCGTCCGCGTGTAAAGCACGCGGTCATGAAGGCGGTCCGGCTGGCTGCGCCAGAACTCCACGCTTTCCGCCAACAGGGCAAAACCCGTCCAATAGGGCGGCCGTGGGATCTCGTCGGGATAGCGGGCGGCCAACTCGGCCATTCGCGCCTCCAGAGTGGCGCGATCCTGCAGAGGACGGGATTGCTCGGATGCCCAGGCGCCCAGCTTACTGCCTCGGCTGCGGCTCCGGAAGTAAGTATCCGCCTCGGCCACTGGCACCTCCGTCAGCGATCCTTCGATGCGGACTTGGCGGCGCAGGGACTTCCAGTGGAAACAAAGCGCAGCGTGTGGATTTGCGCGAATTTCCGAGCCTTTGCGGCTCGCGGCGTTGGTGTAGAACACGAACGAGGCGTCGTCTTCGATCGCTTTGACGAGAACCATTCTCACGGATGGCCGCCCGTCGGTAGTGCTAGTAGCAAGCGCCGCCGCATCGGGATCGTTCGGTTCCAGGGCTCTTGCCTCTGCAAACCAGGCGCGAAAGCAGGGAAGCGGGAGGAGTGCGTCCGCTGAAAAGGGATCCAGTTCGATGGAGCCGCCGGAATTCGTACTCGTCGCCACGAAATCAGTATTGTCGATAGCAGAGAATCTTTGCCACTCGGCGACTCAATGATTGGATAGTCAGCAATGAAGGACTTGATTGATCTGCGCAGCGACACTGTGACGAAGCCAACGGCAGAAATGCGTCGTTCCATGACCGAAGCAGAAGTTGGCGACGACGTTTATCGCGAAGACCCTACTGTGAACCGGCTGGAACAGCGGGCGGCAGAGATTTTCGACAAGGAAGCCGCGCTTTTTGTCCCCACTGGCACCATGGGCAACCAGATTGCCGTCCGGCTGCACACCCAGCATGGGCAGGAGGTGATCTGCGAGCGGCGGGCCCACATCGTGGATTGGGAGATGGCGATGGTTTCGGCCTTCAGCGGCTGCCAGCTTCGCCAAATCGAAGGCGAGCGGGGCGTCCTAATGTGGGAGCAGATTGAAGCCGCCATTGCGCCGCCTATCTACTACCGCGCGCAGACCGGACTCATTACGTTAGAGAACACGCACAACATGGCTGGTGGAACCACCACGCCGCTCCACGCGCTCAAGGGAGTGTGGGCCGGCGCAGCGGAGCGCGGCATTCCCGTCCACCTGGATGGCGCCCGTATCTTCAATGCTGCGGTTGCCCTGCAGACGACCGTGGCTGCGCTCTGTCAAGGCTTTTCAACCGTCATGTTCTGTCTCAGCAAGGGCCTGTGCGCGCCAGCGGGATCGATGCTGGTGGGTTCGCGCGACCTAATGGAGAGGGCCCATTCCATCCGGAAGATGCTGGGCGGCGGCATGCGGCAGGCCGGCGTGCTCGCTGCCGCGGGATTGATTGCGCTCGAGGAGATGCCGGCGCGCCTCGCGGAAGATCATGCAAATGCCCGCTGGATGGCGGATCGCATCGCGCAAATGCCGGAATGCGCCATTGATCTGGAAACGGTGCAGACCAATATCGTTATCTTTCGTCCCTTAAAAAAATCGGCGACTGATGTGGTCGCAAAGCTGAAATCCGAAGCTATTCTGAGCGGAACGGCCGGGCCGGACGAGGTTCGGTTTGTGACTCATCGCGATCTAGCCCTGTCCGCCTGTGAGCGCGCCATTGAAGAACTTCAGAGAGTCCTGGCATAGGCGGACCTGAAAGGGCAGTTTGCAACGTAAGAACCGCTGCCGAATGCAATTGGTTACGGGCGTCCTTTCTATATAATGGAGTTGCTATGCCTAAGTACTCGATCGTCGTTCCGTTTCACAACGAAGAGGAGAACGTCACAACTCTCTATGACCGGTTGAAGGCCGTTATGGAGTCAGTGGGCGACAGCTTTGAACTGGTGCTCGTGGACGACGGATCGAATGACCGCAGCTACAAATTGTTGGAGGAAATTGCCGCCGTCGATAGCCGCGTGCTCGTGGTAAAGTTGCGCCGCAACTTTGGACAGACGTCGGCGCTGGCCGCAGGCTTCGACCATGCGCAGGGCGACTACATTCTGGCAATGGATGGCGATCTGCAGCATGCTCCGGAAGAGATTCCAAACTTCCTCGCCAAGCTGGAAGAGGGATACGACGTCGTGAGCGGCTGGCGCAAGGAGCGCATCGATAATTTCATGATGCGGCGCATTCCTTCGCGCTGTGCAAACTGGCTGATGGCGAAGCTCAGTGGCGTGGATATTCACGATTTCGGCACGACGTTCAAGGCTTACCGGCGCGAAGTCATCCACAACATTCCGCTCTACGGCGAGATGCATCGCTTTATCCCCGCGCTGGCCTCGTGGTACGGCGCCAGCATCTGCGAAATTCCGATCCGGAATGTGAACCGCGAACGCGGCAAGAGCCACTACGGCATCTCCCGCACATTTCGCGTCTTCTTTGATCTGCTGACCATCCGCTTCCTGCTGAAATACATGTCCCGGCCGCTGCATTTCTTCGGCAGCTTCGGCGCGTTCAGCATTCTTTTTGGCGGCGCGATCTCGCTCTTCCTGGCGGGACTGAAGGTCTTTACACACCAGCATGTGATGGATGAGCACGGGCCCCTGTTTGTCGTAGCCGGAGTGCTCATATTGGCCGGCATCCAGATGCTAGCCATCGGCCTGCTGGGTGAGTTGCAGGTGCGACACTATTACACCTCCCAGCAGCGCTCGCCTTACACGATTGATCGCCTCGTGCGTCTGCGGTCACCCGAAGAGCCCAGCATACTGCGCGAAAACTGATGATCCTTCATGAGAAGGCAAGGGGCGCATAAGCGTCCCTTTCATTTTTTCATCAAGCTCGCTGGCACAGAAGATCGTCTTGGGCGCATTCTACCGGAATAGCATTTCATATCCTTGCGAGGACGGCAGCGGGAATGACCTCGACGATTCTGTTTCTGCTTTGTGTTGTGATTGGCGGGGTCAGCGGGCTCCGCTCATTTACGGGCATCGCGCTCGTGATCATTGCAGCGCAACGCGGATGGCCGCATCTGGGCTGGCTCCACCTCAGCGCCACCGGATTGAACTTCCTTACAACGCCTGTCGCTCTCATCGTGGTCGTTGTGCTTGCCGTTGGAGAGTTGATCGCTGACAAGCTTCCCGCGATGCGCCCGCGGATTCAGGCCGGTCCGCTCAGCGCGAGATTTCTCCTCGGGGCCTTCTGCGCCAGTGCTCTGGCTGTTGCTGCCGGCATGTCCTGGGTCGTTCCTGCCATCATTGGCGGTATTTCGGCCATCATCGCGGCGTATGCCGGGTATTGGCTTCGCCACGGCATTACAACTCGCGGTGTCCAGGACCTCCCCATCGCTCTTCTGGAAGATGCCACCGCAATACTTCTCGGGTTCTTCACCGTATCGCGCTTCTGAGTGCGCAGAGGAATGCTCACAATGGCCGAACAGTACGATGTTCTTATTCTGGGGTCGGGACAGGCAGGGAATCCGCTTGCTTCAGAATTTGTGAAGGCGGGCAAGCGCGTCGCATTGATCGAACGCTCGCAAGTAGGCGGCACCTGTATTAACTACGGCTGCACGCCCACCAAGACGATGGTCGCCAGTGCGCAGCGAGCATGGCAGGCACGACACGCGGGAGAGCTCGGCATCGAGGTTGGCCCCGTGCGTGTGAATTTGAAACAGATACGGGAGCGCAAGCGCCGGATTGTCGAGCAGTTTCGCGCGGCAAACGAGAAGCGTTTTGCGAGCGGACAACCGGAACTAGTGCGCGGAGTAGCGCGTTTTGTCGCCCCAAAGAAGATTGCGGTCGCGCTGAACTCCGGTGGCGAGCGCCTGTTCACCGCAGACACGATTGTCATCGACACAGGCGGCGTTCCTTCGATACCGGATATCCCGGGGCTTGCGAGCGTTCCTTATCTTGACAACGTGGGCCTCATGGAACTCGAGACGGTGCCCGAGCACCTGCTGATCCTGGGTGGAGGATACGAAGCCGTGGAGTTCGGGCAGATGTTCTCTCGTTTCGGCAGCAAAGTAACGCTGATCGAGCGTGGCGAGCACGTGCTTCACCGTGAGGATGCCGATGTCTCCGAGGCGGTGGGGTCGATCCTCAGGGAGGATGGGCTCATAATCCTGACGGGTGCCAAAGTGCAACGCGTGGAGGGTGATTCGCGCACAATAACGATCCATCTGGCATCGGGAAAGAATGTTGCAGGCACGCACCTTTTTGTAGCTGTTGGTCGCGCGCCCGACACAAAGGATCTTCATCTGGAAGTTGCTGGTGTGAAAACGGACGCGAGCGGCTCTATAGAAGTTGATGAGACGCTACACACGAACGTTCTCGGGATCTATGCTGTCGGCGATGTAAAGGGTGGGCCGGCATTCACTCACGTCTCCTATGACGACTACCGTATCCTTCGAGACAACCTGATCACCGGTAAAGGCGGACGCAAGACCACCGACCGAAGCACTGTGTGTGTCGTCTACATGGATCCGCAATTAGGCCGCGTTGGGATGACGGAGACCCAGGCACGTGAAGCAGGGAAGAAAATTAAAGTGGCCCGTATGCCGGCGGCGTGGATCGCACGGGCCGCAGAAACCGGCGAGACGCGCGGCATGCTGAAAGCAATAGTAGATGCGGATAGCGGGCAGATTCTCGGCGCAGCGATATTGGCACCCGAGGGCGGCGAATTGATGAGCATGTTGGAGCTCGCAATGATGGGCAAGCTGCCCTACAGTACGCTCGAGAATGCGGTCTTTGCACATCCGGCTTATGCCGAAGCGCTCAATACTATCTGGGGACACTTCGAGGAGTAACTTGTGCTCCAGAGCGAACGCGCGACATGCGAATCCGCATCTTTCGTAGTGAGGGGCGCGCCCGATCCTGAGCTAAATTTGAACGGCTGCTTCGGCGGCGAACCGAAGAGATGGAGAGAATGACCAAAGGCAATTTGACTGAGACCACGGCAACGGCAAAGACGGCCACGAGAAAAGCGGGAGCCACTGTGAAGACGCCCGCGAAACGAACCTCGAAAACAAGATTTCGGGCTTCCTCCAGCAAGCCGGCAAATGGCCGCAGCCGCGTGGTCGTGGAGAGCGTGACTCCGCAGATCGACGGCGGACGCTTTGCCATAAAGCGCGTTGTGGGGGATCAGGTGCGCGTCGAAGCGGACGTCTTTGGCGACGGGCACGACCTGATTCGCGCTCATCTCCTCTATCGTCACGTCAGCGAACCGGACTGGCGCTCCGAAGAGATGTCCTCGTTGGGCAACGATCATTGGGCTGCGAGTTTTCCAGTGGATCGCCTCGGCTTCTATGAGTACACGGTGGTTGGCGAGGTCGATCACTTTCTCACCTGGCATTCGGAGCTGAAGAAGCGGCAGGAAGCCGGACAGGATCTCGATCTGCCGATGCAGACCGGCGCGCTACTGATAGAAGCGACGGCGAAACGCGCCAGCTCTGAAGATGCCGCGGAGCTTCGTGATTTCGCCCTCAAGGTGCGCAGCGGATCGACGCAAGCAGCATTCGATGAAGCATTGCTGGATCTGGAAAAGCGGCACCCGGAAACCGAGATGCAAACGCGCTATGAGCCTGCGCTGCGTGTCTGGGTGGATCGTGAGCGAGCCCGGTTTTCAAGCTGGTATGAACTATTTCCCCGCTCGTGGGGCAGGCCGGGGCAACATGGCACACTGCGGGATGTCGCGGCCAATTTGGATTACGTCGAGGACATGGGCTTCGATGTCCTGTATCTGCCGCCGATTCATCCCATTGGACGCAGTTTCCGCAAGGGCAAGAACAACACTACAGAAGCCAGAGACGGCGACGTGGGCAGCCCCTGGGCTATCGGCGCCAGGGAGGGCGGACATCTTTCAATGCTGCCCCAGCTTGGCAGCTTTGCCGATCTCGACTTCCTCATCCGCGAACTCCACGATCGCGATATGGAGCTCGCGATGGATATCGCTTTCCAGTGCGCGCCCGACCATCCGTGGATCACCGAGCATCCGGAGTGGTTTAAGAAGCGTGCCGATGGCTCTATCCAATACGCCGAGAATCCCCCGAAAAAATATCAGGACATCTATCCGCTCGATTTCGAATCCAGTGATTGGCAAGGCCTCTGGGATGCGCTGAAAGAGGTCTTCATGTTCTGGGCGGGGAAGAATGTCCGCATCTTCCGCGTGGACAATCCCCACACCAAAGCATTTCCTTTCTGGGAGTGGGTGATCGCAGAAGTGCATGCGGTATATCCGGATGTGATCTTTCTTGCGGAGGCCTTCACGCGGCCGCGTGTCATGGAGCGGCTGGCGAAGCTTGGCTATACCCAGAGCTACACCTACTTCACTTGGCGCAATACAAAGGCCGAGCTGACGCAATACCTGACAGAACTGACCCAGACCGATGTGGCGGAGTACATGCGACCGAACTTCTGGCCGAATACTCCGGATATTCTTCCCTTTGGGCTGCAGACCGGCGGACCCCATGCCTTCAAAAGTCGTTTGATCCTCGCTGCTACGCTTTCCTCCAACTACGGCATCTATGGGCCCGCGTTCGAGCTGGGCGAAAGCATTCGCTTCAAAGAGGGAAGCGAAGAGTACCTGAACAGCGAAAAGTACGAAATCAAGCGCTGGAACCGCGATGCGCCGACCTCGCTACGTCCGCTGATTGCGCGGCTTAACGAAGCGCGCCGGGCGAATACAGCGCTGCAACGGAATGAAAATCTCATCTTTCATCCAACGGATAATCCTCAGATCATGGCCTACAGTAAATCCAGCGCCGACTTTTCAGATGTCGTGCTGACGGTGCTGAGTCTCGACCCGGTGAATACCCAGTCCGGGTTTGTCAGCCTCAACATGGCCGCACTTGGGCTGGCCGATGGAGCGACCTATGACGTCGTCGATCTGTTGTCAAATCGCATCTACCGGTGGCAGGGATCGCGAAATTATGTGGAACTGCGTCCGTATGAGATTCCGGCTCATCTGTTCGCCGTACGGAAATAATCGGCGCGGGCGACCAAGGAGAATGATTTGAAAAAAGCCGGCAGCATGGCGGACCCTCTCTGGTTCAAGGATGCGATCATCTATGAACTTCACGTCCGCGCGTTCATGGACAGCAATAATGACGGCATCGGTGACTTTCCCGGCCTGATGCAGAAACTGGATTATGTCCAGGACTTGGGCGTTACATGCTTGTGGCTGCTGCCGTTCTTTCCTTCGCCACTGCGCGACGATGGCTACGATATCTCGGATTACATGAATGTGAATCCGAGCTATGGAACCCTCGATGATTTCAAAGCCTGTCTCGATGCCGCTCACGAGCGTGGGATCCAGGTGATGGTCGAGTTGGTTGTGAACCACACCTCGGACCAGCACCCATGGTTCGAACGCGCCCGACATGCGCCTAAGGGCTCTCCGGAACGCGAATACTACGTGTGGAGCGATACCGACCAGCTTTATAAGGACGCTCGCATAATTTTCACCGATACGGAAAAATCCAATTGGACCTGGGATCCAGTGGCCGAGCAGTACTATTGGCATCGTTTTTTCTCGCATCAGCCGGACCTGAATTACGACAATCCGCTGGTCATGGAAGAAGTGCTGAACGTCATGCGCTACTGGTTGGACATGGGCGTGGATGGCCTGCGCATCGACGCCATTCCGTACCTGGTGGAGCGCGACGGCACCAACTGCGAAAACCTCCCCGAGACGCACGCGGTGATGAAGAAAATTCGCGCCGCGATTGACCGCGATTACGACGGCCGCCTGATCCTGGCGGAGGCCAACCAGTGGCCCGCCGACGTGCGGCCCTATTTCGGCGACGGTGACGAATGCCACATGGCCTTCCACTTCCCCCTGATGCCGCGCATGTATATGGCGCTGCGCCAGGAGGATGCGCTGCCGATCTCGGAAATCATGGGTCAGACGCCGGACATTCCGGAGAATTGCCAATGGGGACTCTTCCTGCGCAATCACGACGAGCTGACGCTCGAAATGGTGAGTGATGAAGAGCGCGATTACATGTATTTCGCTTATAGCGCCGACCCCCGCATGCGCATTAATATCGGGATTCGGCGAAGGCTTGCTCCTCTCGTAGACAACAATCGCCGCCGAATCGAGCTGCTCAACAGTCTGCTGTTCTCTTTTCCCGGAACGCCGATCCTCTATTACGGCGATGAAATCGGAATGGGCGACAACATCTATCTCGGCGATCGCAACGGGGTGCGAACGCCCATGCAGTGGACGGGCGACCGCAACGCGGGCTTCAGCCGTGCAGTACCTGCAAAGCTCTACTCGCCGGTTGTCATGGATCCGGTGTGGGGATACGAAGCGATCAATGTGGAGGCACAGCAGAGCGATCCATCGAGCCTGTTGAGCTGGATGCGGAATATGATCGCACTTCGCAAGCTCTTCCGTGTCTTTGGCCGGGGCACGCTCAAATTCCTGCAGCTATCCAACCGCAAGGTGCTCGCCTATGTGCGCGAAGATGGAGATGAGCGCGTATTGTGTGTCGCGAACCTCTCTCGCTTCCCGCAACCGGCAAAGCTGGATCTTTCCGAATATGCCGGCCTTATTCCCGTTGAAATGCTGGGATATGTCGAGTTTCCGAAAATCGAAAAGGCGCCGTACGCGATCACCCTAAACCAATATGGTTTCCTGTGGCTGGAATTGCAAGGCGAACTGGCGCCGGAGGAACCCGAAGTACCCATAGAGGCAGGCATGCGCCTTCTGCACGCCGCGGACTGGACGGCGCTATTGACGGGTGCGGGCCGCGATCGTCTGGAACAGGAGTGGCTGCCGACATTTTTCCCGAAGCAACGCTGGTTTGGTGGCAAATCGCGGCAGATCGTCTCCACAGTTGTCGCCGATTGGGGCCGGCTCGGCGATCATGCGCTTGTGTTGATCGAAATCACTTACGCCAGTGGCGACCGTGACGAGTATTTTGTCCCACTTGCCATCAGCATCGGCGCCCCGGCCGAGAGCCTCGCAAAGAATCACGCGAACGCCGTCCTGGGACCGGTGAAAACGCCCGACGGCACCGGGTTCGTCTACGACGGGCTCTTCGACGATGAGTGCGCGCGCGAGTTTCTGTCGCTGATCGGGGATGGGACCGAG
>DASVAI010000423.1:0-7460 GCA_036376445.1 Acidobacteriaceae bacterium | reverse complement strand
TCGAGCTCGCCGCGCTCGTTCGCGCCATCAGCGCCGGTGCGCTCGATCAGCTTGAAATCCCGCCTCAGCCGCTCGATGTCCTCATGCAGCAGATCGTCGCCGCCTGCGCGTCCGAGCCCTGGCAGGAGGACGATCTATTCGCTCTCATCACGCGCGCGCATCCCTATCGCGACCTCCCGCGCGAAGCCTTCGAAGAACTTCTCTGCCTGCTCAGCGACGGGATCGAGTCCTCGCGCGGCCGCTACGGCGCATACATTCTCCGCGACCGCATTCATGGCCGCCTCCAGGCACGCCGCGGCGCGCGCTCCATCACCGTGCAGAACGGCGGCACTATCCCGGAGACCGCAGTCGTCAACGTTATCCTCCAGCCCGACGGACATCAGATCGCCACCCTCGACGAAGACTTCACCATCGACTCCTCGGTCGGGGATGTCATCCAGCTCGGCAATGCATCCTGGCGCATCTCCGCCATCGAAACCGCTGGCCGCATGTACGTCGAAGACGCCCACGGCCAACCGCCGACCGTTCCTTTCTGGCGCGGCGAAGCCCCGCAGCGCACCATGGAGCTCTCCCGCTGGGTGTGCGCGCTGCGCGAAGACATCGCCGCGCGTATACCCGATCTCCTCCCCGGCTACATCAGCCAGTCCGATGCATCTGTCGCCGCCACGGTTGCGTGGCTGAAAGAAGAGTGCGGCGTCAACGATGCCGGCGCCGAGCAGCTTATCGCCTACATCGTCGCCGGCCGCGCCGTCCTCGGCACTGTCCCTACCCTCTCGACCATCGTTGCTGAACGCTTCTTCGACGAGGGCGGCGGCATGCAGCTCATACTGCATGCGCCCTTCGGCGGCCGCATCAACAAGGCCTGGGGTCTTGCGTTACGCAAGCGATTCTGCCGCGGCTTCAACTTTGAGCTACAGGCCGCGGCCACCGACAACGGCCTCAACATCTCACTCGCCGAGCAGCACTCCTTCCCGCTCTCCGACGTCTTCCAGTTCCTCACCACTCACACCGTAAAGGAACTCCTCGAGCAGGCCTCGCTTGCCTCGCCCATCTTCAAGGCCCGCTTTCGCTGGGACGCTACACGCAGTCTGCAACTGCTGCGGTTTCAAAAAGGCAAGAAGGTCGCACCGCAGATTCAGCGCACCCGCGGCGAAGACCTGCTCGCCTCCGTCTTCCCGCAAGCCGCCGCCTGCTTCGAGAACATCGAAGGCGACATCGAAATCCCCGACCACCCGCTCGTCCGCGAGGTCATGAAGGACGTCCTCGGTGAGGCCATGGACCTCGACGGCCTCACCGAAGTCATCGGCAAAATCCAGTCCGGCGAAATCAAGTGTGTCGCCGTCGACTCCACCATCCCATCTGTCTTCTCCCATGGCCTGCTCAACGCCAATCCCTACGCTTTCCTAGATGACGCCCCTGCCGAAGAGCGCCGCGCACGCGCCGTCAACATGCGCGGCATGATTCCCGACAAGCTCCTCGGCGAAGCCGGCCGCCTCGACCCCGACGCCATCCGCGCCGTTCGCGAAGAATCCTGGCCCGACATCCGAGACGAACACGAGCTCCACGATCTGCTCTACTCTCTCGTCGTCGTGCCCGCATCCATCCTCGACCATCCGGTCACCACCGGGTGGCGCATCCTGATCGAGCGCTTAACGTCGCAAGCGCGCGCACGTATTTCAGGCCCGTACATTCTTGCAGCCGAGCGCACAGCCGAACACGCCAACCTGCTCTCCGCCGAGCCAAACCTCGCCCTATTACAGAAATCTCTCCACGCATGGCTCAACATCCTCGGCCCGCAGACCGCCCACTCGCTCGCTGAATACCTCGGCATCGACGCGCAGCCCGTCTTCAACACCCTGCTCGCCATGGAGTCCCAGGGCACCATACTCCGCGGCAACTTCGAACAAAACGGATTACTCGATTCGCCGGGTGTCCCACATCTCGTAGAGATGTGCGATTCCGCCGAGTCGCCCACAACACCAAACGTGAGCGACCAACGGGAGCTCACACCGCAGAACGCGCCACCGGCGCCTCTGCCTCCGTGGCAAATGGTTCAATGGTGCGAGCGTCGCCTCCTGCAGCGCATCCACAAGCGCACCATCCACACTCTTCGCAAGCAGATCGAGCCCGTCGTGCCCGCGCACTACATGAACTGGCTGCTTCGCTGGCAGCACCTCGCACCGCGGACGCAGCTCACCGGCGAAGAGGGCGTGCTCGAGGCGCTGCGCAAAACAGAAGGCTTTGAAGCCCCTGCCATCGAGTGGGAGCGCATCATCCTCCCGCAGCGTGTCGCGAACTATGATCCGCGCTGGCTCGACACGCTCTGCATGGCCGGCGTCATCGGCTGGGGTCGCATTTCGCCCCACCCGGCATTCCTCTCGCCCGAAGGCGGCGCTCCACGCAGGGTTATTCCAACCAGCATGGCGCCTATCACCTTCTTCCTGCGCGAGGACGCCCACTGGATGGATGGCTGCCTCCGCTCCCGCGAGCTTCCCGAATCCGCGCTGGCCGCGTGTCTGTCACCCCTCGCGTTACGTGTTCGCGCGCAGCTTGAGAACTCCGGAGCCGCGTTTGCTGCGGACCTCGCCCGACAACTCGGGGCCTCCACTACCGAACTCCATAACAGCCTCTGGGAATTAGTCGCCGCCGGTCTGGTCACCGCCGACGGATTCGACAGCCTCCGCGCACTCATCGACCCGCGCCGCAAATCAGCTAACGGAGCATCGTTCCGCATGCGCGGATCCAATCACCGCGCCCGCAACACCGCCGGGCGCTGGAGCCTGCTCGCACCGCCGCCATCTCCTATCATCCTGAGCGAACCGGGGTCCCCAACCTGCGCGATTTTCGCAGGTTGGGGTGGGGAAGCGAAGGACCCGCAGTCTGGGGCAATGGCCGCCCAACAAAGAGATCAGGAAATCGAATCCGCCACACTCGTTCTCCTCTGGCGCTACGGCATCCTCTTCCGCGATCTGCTGGAGCGAGAAACCACCATGCCGCGCTGGCGCGAGCTTCTCGGCATGCTGCGCCGTCTCGAAGCTCGCGGCGTCGTGCGTGGCGGGCGCTTTGTCTCCGGTTTCCAGGGCGAACAGTTCGCCTTACCCCAGGCGGTCGAATCTCTTCGCGAATCTCGCAAGGGCTCGAGCACCTTAGGCGAAGAACAGCCGCATGTCACCGCAACCACGACAATCTCTGCCGCCGATCCCGCGAACCTTGTTGGAATCGTCGTCCCCGGCGAACGGCCCCCTACGATCGCCGGACGCACGGTGCAATTTGCCGCTGGCCATTTCATCTCCGAAACGTCGGCGCCAGACGCGATCACGATGCAGCCGCAGCTTCTTCAATCACTCCCTGAACCGGCACAACTCGCGCTCGGCCATGACTAAATCCACCGAGCAGAAACGCGTGAAGTCGCCCACCACACCCACTGTGAGCGACCAAGGGGAGCGAGTCCCGCAACCCGCGCCGAAGGTGCAGTCGCCCGTACGGCAAGTGCTGCCGAAAGAGGGCGAGGATTTCTACTGGGAAGGTCCCTACATGGTCTTCACCGAGGCCTGGCATCTCAAACGCGGATATTGCTGCGGCTCCGCTTGCCGCCACTGTCCTTTCAATCACGAAAACGTGCCGAACAAACCGGAGCGCGTCTCACGCTGATTTCGGCATCCGTACCTTCGCGTGATCCAGCACATCCCAGAACCACCGCGCCGCATTCCCCGCGAACACCGCATTCCGCTCCGTCTCTGACAATCCTTCCGTCATCTGCTCATAGACCGCATAAGGTTGCGCCACCTTTCGCGCCAGCTTTGAAATCGGCCGATGGCTCCCGAACATCACCCGATCCGTGCCAAACAGCTCAATCGCCGCCACCACCCACCGACGCGCCTGCATCGGCTCCCAATCCATCCCAAACACGCACTCCACTGCCGATATCGTCAGTCGTAGGTTTTCGCATGAAGCAATCTCCCGCAGACTCCGTTTCCATCGCGCAAATTCCTCATCATCCGCCGGCGTTGGCCAGCCCATCACCGCGATCGTGAAGCCGGTCTCCGCATTCTCGCGGATCACGCTGAGCAAATCCGGAAGCTGGGGTGAAAACACCTCGAGTGAGCATCTGAACCTGTACTTCCTTAGCAATCGCACACCTTCGCGCCAACGGGCATCGCGCAGCAAGTCCCCGCGCATTGCCATGCAGCGCAGCGGATTGTTCGGATCCCATCCGAGATGCTGCCGCACGGATGCAACATTCGCATGCTGCGTAAACACATTCAGCCGCTCTTCCAGGTCCCCCGCCAGGAAATCCGCAAGCACTACCATTGCCATCGGAACCGGCAGGCGCTCGGCCATCCGCTGCGCCCACGTCAGCTCCCTTGGCGGGTCAACCGCAATGAACTCGTGCCACACAATGCCACCGACCTCTACATCCTCCAGATCGTTGACATAATCCTCGAACAGGTACCGCCGCGGCAGCGCTGAATAATCCCCGAGCAGTGCCTCCAGCATCGGGTCCACGTTCTCCATATGCTCATATTTGTTCGCGTGGCTGTCATACAGATGCATGTGAGCATCCACAATGCGCTGCTTTCCCCGCGCCAACATTGGCCAATCCCTTCCCGCAATTTCACGCGCTGATCTGGCTCTTATTTCCAGGCAAAACAGCGAACAAAACAAAAACGCGGCTCCTCCCTCCGCAAAAGCCGCGCTGTTCTCCATGAATGATCTGTTCTGTTGGATCCGGCAGAGTCACATCGTCTAAATGACCCTACGACTTGCCTCTCGAAGTCGGCTTTGGCGACTTCTCCTTCAGCATCGATAGCATCAGGTCTGCCGACTGGGGCGTCGGTAGGCTGCCCGAGAAAATCTCTTTGCCAGTTACCTTTTTCCCATAGAGCTTTTCGTTGTCACCGGAATCCGGCCCCAGAGAAGTTCCAGAGAGCGAGACGCCACCGAAGACGCCTTGAGCGCGCGAGTAAGACAGCATCTCGGCGCTCATCGCGGCATTTGTGGAAGCTTCGGCGGTCCGCCCTATTGGGCCCGCAGCAACACTTGCGTCCCCGCCAAGTTTTGCTTTGCCATTCATCACCGCGCGTGCGCCCTTGTCATTCATCACCAGGATGACGAAGTCCGTCGCCTGACCGCCTGCCTGAAGGCCAAAGCTGCCGCCACTCGATTGCATCATGATCGGTGCGCTCCACGGTCCATCGAAGTTCGAACCGCTTCGGCAGGTCATGGCTCCCTTGCCGTACTGCGCCCCCACGATGAAGCCAGCCTTCTTCACCGACGGCAGAACAATCACGCACTCCGCCTTATTAAGAACGCTAAGGGGAACCCCGCTCGGCCCGTTGAACATGTCTTTCAATACATTGCCCGCGGCTTGCAGCCGCGAGTCCTGCGCATCGTCTGCTCTCGCCCACACAGGCATAATCAGGCACATAAGAGCAGCAAAGCTCGCTATTCTCCCGATATTCCTCAACTCCCAGCCATTTTCGCCTCTGATCACAAAAATCTCCTTTCGCGACCGCTAACAACCTTACTCGCTCCTCCGGCTTCCCGGCCCAACAAGATCATCAGATGCGGGCCACGTAGAGAACTGTTAGATTTGCCAGCGTCCGGATGAGTTGCCGGACCATGTGTAACTCCCCGGGCGAGCTGGTCAGAAACAACAGCCAGTTGTCCTCTCAAGGGTCCTTTCCGTCTACCGCACCAGCACGCCCGTGCGCGGGAAGCTGAACGCCCCAGCCCGATCATCGATCACGTTCACCTGACACGTATACTGCCCCGGCTTCATATCCTTTAGTGGCACATCAAACTGGAACGCCACCATGTTCCTCGCCGGATCCGTCAGCCTCGTCGCCTCCACCAGCGGCGTCTCAAAGACCTTCGTCGAGCCGGAAAGAAACTCAATCGAGGTCAGCAGCCGCGGTGGCGCCGCCTTCGCGTTTGCTGACTTTGTCGCTGGACTATACACCTCGTAGAGCAGATAGAGATGCCCATCCTGCCGGAAGACGTGTGCTACGTTCGGCACCCAGAGCTGCCCGTCCTGCACCAGCGGGTTCGCACCCTTCGACTTTGGCGCGGGTTGCCGCTGGCTCGCCAGCAGCACAGATGACATCTTCATCGGCGCTTTCGACAGATCCGGAACATTCAGGTCTGTCTCGAAGGAGCCCATGTGCCCGGTCATGTTCTCGCGCAGCACGAACTTCACGTGGTACTTGCCGGGCGGCAGCGTAAAACTCGTGGTGTACTGCACGTTCTTGCGGGAGACTTGCTGCTGCTGATCGATCGCCAGCTTCACCGTCTGCCGTGCCTCGCCTTCCGGGCGCCCCGCCATGTCCTTCACTTCGCCGATGATGTCGATCGTCGCCTTGTCCCGGTCGCCGCCCTTCACAAACGGGATCTGCGACCCCGGCACGATCAGCGACACCGGAATGTAGTAGCGGTCCGGCGCGAGCTGGAAATAATACGCCGCCATGTACACCGGCAGATCGGTCGCCGGCAGATCGCTCTCCAATTGCTCGGTCAACTGCCGCTCGCGATCCTCGCGGTTCGAGTGTTGATAATCCGCGGGCGCGTAATACCCCGGCCGATATTCCAGCTTCACGTCCTGCCGATTCACTTTGATTTGTAACCGCCGGTACCGCCCATCTCGCGCCGGATTCGTCGAGCGGAACCCGATCACGTAATACTCGGCCGTGTCGCGCTCCATCGCCTGGAACGCCGGCGCAAAGTCATTCGAGTCTCCGTAGAACTTGCCGCCCGTATCCGCCGCCAGCGTGGAAAGAACCTCTTGCGTATTGAAGTTCGCATCCAGATTGTTCTGGAAGGCTTGGCCGTTGTACGCACTGGCGCCGCGAATCGAGCCGGCTGATGCATCGCCCAGAGGCGAGATAGCCTGCAGCCCGCGCATGTCCACGCTGTAGATCGAAAGGTTGGCGCGCACCGCGGAGTTCGTCGCATAGCGCAGCGAGGCTTCATTCTCAATGCCGTCGCGCTGGATGCCGCCGGAGAAATAGAGCAGCGCCTTCTTCTGGTTGATATACGCCAGCGACTTCGCGATCTGCGCAATCGCGTAAAGCTGGCGATCGGTATTGAGGTCGTTATACTCGCTCTCGTCTGGCGTAAAGCTGCTCGCGTCTTCCACCTGGTTCGTCGTGGAGGTCGCGCCCGGCTCAAATCCTGCCTGCTGCGTATTGTCGTAACGCGAGATACCAGCCAGCAGCGACTGCTTGTTCGCCGTAAAATCCTGGTCCACGCTGAGCGAATCGCCAAGTGACACCAGCGCCACCAGGTCCGCCGGACTCATCTGCCGGTTGATGTAGTTCTTCGCTGCTTCGACCGAGCGCGTCAGGTCATCCGGCTGCATCGACGTCAAATCGAAGAACATCACCACCAGCCGGTGGTTGCGCAGTGCATCGCCCGTCACCACGCCCGCCGGATTTTTGCCCAGCACAAGCTGGCCTTCTTTG
>DASVAI010000421.1:0-11663 GCA_036376445.1 Acidobacteriaceae bacterium | reverse complement strand
ACATGTCCGTAGAAGGGCACGCCCAGCACAATCTTGCTGGCCGGCACGCCGGCATTCTCAAACTCCTCAACGGAGCGATCAGCGGAGACTCGTTTGGGATCGGCAGGATCGCTATAGAGCGGCGCGTGATTGCCCGAGATTTTCTCGCTGCCCGGTTCGTAATAGTCGTAGGCCATCAGGTTCACTGTGTCGACATAAGCTTGCAGGCGCCTGAGTTCCGTGTGCGCGATATACTCGCTCGACGATCCCGCCGCAAAGGACAGCAGCAGCGGGCGGCCAAGTTTATGCTGCTCCCGGTTGAAGCGCGCACGCAGTTCCTTGAGCAGCAGCGTGAAATTGCGGCCGTCTTCGGGGCGGAAGCGGTTCCCTGCCCCGACCATCCCCGGATATTCCCAGTCGATGTCCAAGCCGTCGAGTTTGTAGCGTTCCAGGAAATCCGCGACGCTGTCGATGAAACGGCTGCGGCTCTCTTTGGTCAGCGCCATGTCGGAGAAGTTCCCCGACCATATCCATCCGCCGACCGAAACGAGCACCTGTAGCGACGGGTTCTTTTGTTTCAGCCCAACCAGCGTGGCAAAGTTTGCCGCGTCCGTGGGATCGCCCGTCACGATGCGGCCATCGCGGATGTTCGCGAAGGCGTAATTGATGCGCGTGAGTTTGCCGGCCGCAACTTCATCCGGCTGGAGCGCGCGATTGCGCGGAAAGATGTAGGCGATGATCTGCAGTGGCTGCGGCCGATGTTTTGCTGCCGCGAGTGGGAGTAATGCCGCAAGCGTCACGGCCATGGCGCACAGAAGGAACCGGAAGCGCCGCCACGAGCGCACCGCGGCGGAGCGCGCGCCGCGATGCAATGATGTTTCGCCGATATGAGGCACTGCGACCTCCACACCGCGTTGTTCGAACCAGCATTGCACATATTCAATCGATTCGGGCCGGAATTTGCGCGTTCCCATGCGTTATAGTCGCGTTCGTTGACTCGAGGAGGAACTGTGACGCGGCTGCTTCGGCATTTTCTGGTTTTCGCTTCGTGCGCGCTGGGGATCTCGATGGCTTCAGCCCAGATGCGCGCACAGATGCGCGTTCTGGTGGATCAGGTGGGATACGAGACGAAAGCGCCGAAGGTGGGGCTGATCTCCGCGGCGCCAACAGACCATCCGGCGCAGTTCACGCTGATAGAAGATGAGACGGGCAAGGTTGTCTTTACCGGTGCCCCGCAAGCGGAAGGCAAGGTGGATCGCTGGGGCGATCGCGTGTATTGGAAGGCGGATTTTTCATCTTTCCAGACGCCGGGGCACTACATACTGCGGATTGCGGATGGAGACACCTCGGCATTGTCCTGCGCGTTCCAGATCGATGACAACCTGCTGGAGCGGAAGACGCTGTCGAACGTGATCTTTTATTTCAAAGGGCAGCGGGCGAGCGGCGCGCTCGATCGCGCGGACAGCCATCTGAAATTGCCGGACGGGCCAGGCGCCGTGGACGTGCATGGCGGTTGGTATGACGCGACCGGCGACTACGGCATCCACTTTTCGCAACTGAACCTCACTTCCTATTTCAACAACCAGCAGGTGCCGCTTGTCGCATGGACGCTGCTTGCCGGCTACGACACGCTCAAGGCGCGGAACGATGACAACTTCAGCGAATATGAGCGCCGCATGCTGGACGAAGGCCTGTTCGGCGCGGATTTCCTGGTGCGAATGAAGCGGCCGCAGGGCTCGTTCTTCCAGAGCATCGATGGCCCGGGAGTGAAGAAGCTGCCGCAGGACCGCAAGATCGGCGACCTGAACTGGAAACTGACGGTGAAAACCAAAGCAGATCAGCTCAACGAAAAAGAACCGCCTGCGGAAGGCCCGCACTCGCACGAGGTGAGTTTCCGATCCGGCGGCGGCGTGGCGATTGCAGCGCTCGCGCTTGCGAGCACCATGCCGGAAGACGGAGATTTTCCGCGAGCACGATACCTGCAAGCGGCGGAGGAGGCGTTTGCTTTTCTGCAGGCGCACAACCGCGAGTTGCTGAACGATCACGCGGAAAACATCCTGGACGACTACTGCGCGCTGCTGGCCGCCACCGAGCTATATGGCGCCACCCACAAGCAGAGTTATCTGCTGGCTGCAGACCAGCGCGCCGACAGCCTGATGGCGCGGCTGACGACGCGAGACGCGTTCCGCGATTACTGGCGCGCCGACAATGGCACGCGGCCGTTCTTCCATCCTTCCGATGCCGGTCTGCCGGTCGTCAGCCTGGTTCGCTACGCGACAGTAGCATCTGCCGCGAACCGGAAGAAGACTCTCGACGCAGTGAAGCGGTCGCTCGAATTTGAGCTGGCCACCACGCGCGAAGTAAACAATCCGTTTGGATATGCGCGGCAGCTTGTGCGAATGGGCAATGGCGATGTGCGCACCGCATTCTTTTTCCCGCACGATACCGAGGCGGCTCCCTGGTGGCAGGGCGAGAATGCGCGCATCGCATCGCTGGCTGCCGCGGCACGCATGGCCGCGCCGCTCTACGGGGACGACCCCTCGTTCCAGTCGGCGCTGCAGAACTATGCCGAGGATCAACTCCACTGGATTCTGGGACGCAATCCGTTCGACAGCAGCATGTTGATCGGCAGCGGGCACGGGAACATTCCCTATATGTTCTTTCGCTCGTACAAATACACGAGCGCGCCAGGAGCGGTGATCAACGGCATCACCGCGGGTCTCAACGATGAAGACGGCATTGCTTACAACGAAGGATTTGCACAGACGGGCAAGGACGACGATTGGCGCTGGGCCGAAGAATGGCTGCCGCACGCTGCGTGGTACCTCTATGCTGTGAGCCTTCCGCATCGGTAAGTAGAACGGGTGTCGAATCTTCGGGCCCGCCGGGAGATTCGACACGCCTCTTCCGAATTCTTTGCGCCATTGGCAGAATTGACTGGATTTACCGGCCCAATTTGGCGCCGTGGCGCGGATATTTAGCGCTTTCCGGCCGACTAATTTGGATTGCCAGGCAACTCCGCGCATCTTAATCAACAGCACATCGCCACGCCAGGCTAGCGGCGTGAGATCAAGACAGGAGACAGAGCATGACAATCCTGATTGCGTGGGCATCGCTCTCCGTCGGCATTGTGTTGGGCGCGGCGTGGAGAGCGCTGTGCGAGAAACAGTCGAGAGTCAAACTGGACACGACTGCTCTCGAAATGGCTCTCGCGAACCGCAGACCGGAATTGGTGGAGCGGAAACGGGCGTCCTGAGGCTGGCGTTTTTTGCCGCTTGAACGTCGTACTGAATGTCCCGCCTCATGCGCATAAAGGTTCCTTATCTTCCTTTCTGTCGAAATATCCTTTCAGGATTTGGTGATGCGGCGCAGCACGCCAGATCGCAATTTCGAGGAATCGCTACATCCGATTCGCTGTATTTTTTCACGGTTACCGGAACATAGTTCCGCATTCTGGACGATTGTTGACGTTAAAAAGCGATCAGTGCTTAAATGCAACATCAGTTCCGATTTAGCATTTTTTTAATTTCTGCGCGAGCGTGCGCGCTATACTGGGAATGCGCGTCATCGCTGTATGGAGTTCAGTTGTAGGCTGCGCTTCGCCTACTGCAACGTAGCACTCACTTCCAGGCCCCAAGAGCGGTCTGGGCTTTGCGAGCTACATGAATAGAGACTCTACGATTGTGAATCTATGCTGACTCGTAACTCGTCGAATATCTTGAATTGCCACAGCTTGACTGTGGGCCTACTAAGCGACAAAACGCTCGCGCGAAAAAGCTCATCGACAACCGGCGCATCGAATCTGATCGGCGCCTATCCGGTCTGCACTGTTGATATTGCCCCACTAGAAGTAACCCCTCTGCGTTATCACTTTGTAGAACGTATGTCACGTTTACCGAGAAAGGCCTGTTTGCAGATGTTTGCATGATAGGTTTCGCGGTTATGTGGTCCGATGAACTAGGTATCTGCCTTTAGCGCTGAATCCTGGCATTGAGAGCGCGACCTTTCCGAGAGTGAGAGGCTTCTCGCGGACCCTGAACGCGGCGAGGGGTGACTTTGTCTGCCCATGAATCATGTGTGAGGCTGAGTCATCTCTTCCATCGCAACTGTAGCTGGCTACTTATAGTCACGACTTACGTCCGCGGAGATAGAGATGAAGGTCCTTGTACTTACGCTTCGTCCTGATTTGAAGCGACGTCTTGAGTTTGCGTTGGGCCCGGCACAATTTGTTCTGGATACTCTCGATGCGGTCCATCTTTGCCTGGACCGAGCTCGAGGGTGGGCCTACGTGGGCATTCTTATAGATGTCGAAACAGTCGGATTTCAAAATAGCGTCTCTTTAGTTTCACAGCTCAGAAGAAGCTGCCCATCAACTGCGCTGTTTGCGTTTGAGCGATATCTCGATCTGAATGAAAGATTGAGCCTCTTCGAAGCAGGCGTCGATGAATGCCTGCGCGAGCCATTTTTCACATCGGAGTTATCAGTCCGGCTGAGCTTATTGATCCGGCTGCGCAAGGGCGCCACACATTCCGTGGATCGCCTGCGCGCGGGCGATCTGGAACTGGATCTGATTCGCAGGCGCGTCCAGCGGGCGGGGAAGCCCATCGAATTGCGGCCAAAAGAGTTTCTTCTGCTGGAGTATCTCGTCCGCAACGCCAACCGTCCGGTTACCCGGTCGATGATCCTCGAGCATGTATGGAACTCGTCGTTCGAGGGTCTTACCAACGTTGTGGATGTCTATATCAGCGCCTTGAGGAGCAAAATCGACCGCGGGTTCGATGAAAAACTGATCACCACCGCGCGAGGTGTGGGCTATCAGCTTGTTTGCGCCACAAAGCCGGAAAACTTACAGACCTACGAGATGTCTCACCCGGATCTGCGGCAAACAGGATAATTTTCTTTAAGATTCGCCGGCATCCGCTTTTGCCATGGATCGCGGCTTGCAGCCGTGCATGGCTGCAAGCTCGCGGTGGCCACAACAACGACTTGGAGCCAGAGCTTGTTCAAAGCGCTACGGGAAGTTATCAAGGGGTGGGGCTATCTCCTGGCGTTCATCACCGGCGGAAACTTTGTACGGCGCGCCAAGCTGCGCAAAATCGGAAAAAACGTAAAAATCTCGCCAACCGCATTTCTGAAATTTCCCGAAATGATCGAGATTGGCGATGACACATTCATCAACCATCTTTGTTCGATCTGGGCTTCTCCCCAGGGACCGATCTCCATCGGCAAGAATGTCCTGTTAGGACCTTGCGTCTCAATCATTTCCTCCAACCACGGCATCGCTGCCGATCAGCTTGTGCGCGAGCAGCCCGGCAGGGACGCCCCCATCCATATCGGCAATGACGTATGGATCGGGGCAAATTGCGTGATTACCGCTGGAGTAACGTTGGCAGATGGTGTCATAGTCGGCGCAGGAGCCGTAGTGACGCGCGACTTACCGCCAATGTCAATTTGCGGCGGGGTGCCTGCTCGGGTCATTGGTTATCGCCCGTCTCATCGTGAAAGCGCTGCTTCCTGAAAAAAACTTAATATTCGACTTAGGCTGGGTTTAGATGAGTTGTCTACCTTGGGAACTATATCCAGAGGTGGACATGCTAACAAGAACAGCGTCGATCGTCGCGGCTACTCTATTTCTGCTTGGCGCCTCGAGCTATGGTCAGCACACGACTCAGCCCCAGGGACAACGGCCGGCCTCGCCGCTTCCAGCCACGAGCGATAGCGGCAATAATCTTCCGCTGCAGCCACTGGGTCCTTCCGACCTGGTCCGGCTCTCCGTCTATGACTCGCCGGAGCTGAGCCGCTCCTTTCGCGTAGATCAGAAGGGAGAACTGGAGCTGCCGATGCTGAAGCAGCCGGTCAACGTGAAGGGGCTGATGCCCGAGGATGCTGCCAAGCTGATCGCGGATGATCTGCGCAACCAGCACATGCTGGTCAATCCGATCGTTGATATTTCGGTGGTGGAGTATCGCAGCCGCGCAATCACGGTTTCCGGCGCGGTCAAGTCACCTTCGACGATTCAGGAACTCAAGGAAACTCACCTGCTCGACGCGATCAACGAGGCGGGCGGCCTGTCGAATGATGCCGGGGTGGAAGTCGTGGTCGAAAAACCCGGACAGGAGCCAAGACACATACTGCTGAGGGACCTCCTGGATGGGTCTCATCCGGATCTGAATGTCGTGGTGAATGGTGGCGACCGCATTTCCGTTCCGGAGATGCAGAAAATCTTCGTTGTCGGCCAGGTGAAGGCGCCGGGCGCATTTCCCTTCGCCGATGCTCAGGACACTACCGTGCTGAAGGCGATCGCGATGAGCGGCGGCCTGGAATCTTTCAACAAGAGTACGATCTACATCTTCCGCGAGAAGCCGGGCAGCAGCACCAAGGAACAGATTCCGGTTCCGCTGCGCGCCATCATGGACCGCAAAGCCCCGGACGTGGCTCTTTCAGCGAATGACATTCTCTACGTACCGACGAACCGCGGCTTGAAAAACACTGCCAGCGTGCTGAGTCACATCAGCGGCATGGGAAATACCGCCGTCTCCGCAGCCATCTGGAGCGCCCACTAAACAGGCCACGCCGCCTCAACCATCTTTGAATTCTCGGGGAAACTTGCAATGTCTGAAACGATTGGCACATCTCTCATTCCATCTCCCACGCGCAAGCTCGCCGACCCTGCCGACTTCCAGCGGCCGATCACATACTATGCCGGAGTCGTGCGGCACAATTTGAAAAAGGTCTTGCTGGTCAGCGGCGTATTGACCATCATCACCATCGTGATCTGCGCGTGCCTGCCTCAGGTGAACTCTGCCAGCGCGACCATTGCCGTCGATCGCCAGGCGCGGCCGGAGAGCGTGGGCGATGATCGAACGCTGACGACCGGCGACGATCAATATATGGCCACGCAGCTGAACCTGGTTCAGCAGGACAACGTGCTTCGTCCTGTAGCGGAGAAGTACCACCTGTGGGATCGTGAGCACCAGTTGAGTCGCTATTTCTTCTGGCGCTACTCGCCGGAGAAGGAAAAGGCGATCCGCGAAGCGCCCATCAAGCTGAAGCGACTGAAGGTGCAGCGCGAGCCGAATACCTACATCCTCACCATCACGTACAAGGATCGCGATCCTGAGATCGCAGCGGCAGTGGCAAATGGAATTGCCGATTCCTACTTGAACCGCATCTTCGATACGCGTTTGAAGGAAGCCGGGCGCCTGACGTCTTCGATGGAACAGCAGCTGGTGGATTTGAAGCAGAAGATGCAGACCAGCCATGAGGCTCTGCTGCGTTACCAGAAGCAGCTTGGAACTGCGGATCCTGACCAGAAGACCAGCATCCTGGTGGCCAAGCTGCAGGCGCTGAACGCTGACTATAGCGCGGCGGAAGGCGATCGCATCGCCAAGCAATCGATCTACAAGGCGGCGCAGGGCGGCCATCTGCCCTCGGCCCAGGCCTTGGAACTGGAGAAGGAAGTCGAAGCGGCAAACGCCGCGCGCGCCAACCTGGCCATGATCGCGTCAACCTATGGCGATCAGCACCCTGAATATCGCAAGGCCCAATCGCAGGTGCAGGATGCAGAGCGCACCATCGCCCTGAACGAGCAACGCATCGCACAACGCACCGGAACCGACTACCGGCAGGCGCTGGGGCGCGAGCAGATGCTGTCCCAGGCCGTTGCCAGCACCAAGCAGGAGGTAGATGACCTTACTGCCCGTTCCTTTGAGTACTCGCAACTGAAGCACGAGGCGGACGCGGCAGAGCACGTCTACGAGGACCTGTTCGCGAAGATCAAGCAGGCGGGCATCAACTCCGAACTCGAAAACAACGTCATCCGCCTGGCAGACGCAGCCCGGACCCCGGCAAAGCCGATCTTCCCGAACTGGACGATGATCGCGCCGCTGTCCCTGATTCTCTTCGGCCTGGCTTGCAGCGCGTACTTCGTCTCCCGGGACATCACGGATGCTTCCGCCAAGGATCCGTTGCAGATCCAAAAGGCGCTGGGAGTCCGCGTCATCTGCACGCTTCCCGCGGTAAGCGTCAAGACGCTGCGGCTGGTGCATCCCAACTCCTCGGTGCGTTCGTTCGATGGCCTTGGGCCGAGCCTGGATGGCGGCTTCTTCTTTGAAGGCGTACGGCACCTGCGCAGTTACATGACGCTTTCGCCCGATGCGAATGGCCGCAAGAGCATTCTTGTTACCAGCGCTCTCCCTGGCGAAGGCAAGTCCACCATCGCGCTATCGCTGGCGGTCGCGCAGGCGGAGCAGGGCCGGCGCACGCTGCTGATTGACGCAGACCTGCGTCAGTCTGCGCTCGAGCGGATGGTGCACCTGGAGCGCCAGCCGGGAATCTCCGATTTCGTTACCGGCAAGCGCACTCTGGATGGTCTCTTTCGGCAGGTTCCGGGCATGCCGAACCTGTATCTGCTGGGCGCAGGAACAGCGATGCCGTTGCCGCTGTCGCTCATCGGCGGCCGCATCAGCGAAATCCTGAGCGAAGCAGAGAAAGAATTTGACGCGATCATAGTCGATTCGCCGCCGCTGCTTGGCTGCGCGGAAACACTCGATCTGGCGGTCGCCACTGACGCAACACTCATCGCAGCGCGCAGTGGCAAGACTTCCATGGAGTCACTGCACGCGGTCGTGGAAACACTGCGTCGCGTCGATGTGCGCGTCGCGGGCGTCATCCTGAACCAGTCGTCCATCATCCCCGATAAGACCTACAAGGCATATCGCCGGTACTACACAGCGCTTCGCAGCGCCTAAATCCGGCACGGAGAACCACATTCATGAGCACCCCGACGACCACGCTCGCCGGAGTCATGCTGGCCACACCGGCTGAGGAGGCCACCTCCTCCTCGGCCGGAAAGCGCCTCTTTCGCAATACTGTCTGGAGCGCCCTGGGATCGGCTGCGCCGATGCTCATCGCCATCATCGCGGTTCCCCGGCTGATTCACGGACTCGGCGCGGACCGATTTGGCGTGCTCGCGATGGCGTGGATGGGGATCGGTTATCTTTCCCTGCTTGACCTGGGGCTGGGCCGCGCGATCACGCGGCTGATCGCGGACAAGCTCACTTCAGGAGAGCACGAGGAAGTCCCCGCCATCTTCTGGGACGCGCATCTTCTCCTGCTCGGCGTTGGAATCGCCGGCGGAGCCGCAGTGTGGGGGTTGAGCGATCTCCTGCTGAACCACGCGCTCAAACTGCCCGCCTCCCTTCATGGCGAAGCGACAAACTGCATCCGCCTCATCGCAGCCACGATCCCGGTCGTGGTAATGGCGAATGGACTTCGCGGATTCCTCGAAGCGCATCAACGCTTTCGCGCTGTCAACGTGGTGCGCATGATCGTGGGCGTCACCGGTTTTCTTGTCCCGCTCCTGCTGCTGCACTGGACGCCCCGCGTGGATGCAACCGTCGCTGCGCTCTCGCTGGTGCGCATCATCACCATTTTCGGGTACGTCTTCTGCTGCATCCGCGTCTGCCCAGGCATCTGGTCGCACCGGCGCCTTGGCACGACGCCGCTGGCCCCGCTGCTGCGCTTCGGCGGCTGGATTACGTTCGACAATCTCATTGGCCCACTGATGATCTCGGTCGATCGTTTCATCATCGGCACGCTTCTCTCCGTCGGCATGACGACCTATTACGTGACCCCGCAGGAGATGATGACGAAACTTCTCATCTTGCCGATGGCGTTGCAGCAGGCCATATTTCCGGCGTTCAGCAGCGTCAGCCGTGAAGTCGGCGCGGTGCTTTATCGCAGGAGCGTCGACTCCATCCTGCTACTGATGCTTCCTCTCACTCTCATCGCGATGATGTTCGCGAACGAGATTCTCACGGTCTGGGTCGGCAGCGCATTCGCCGCGCAAAGCTTCCGCGTACTCGAGTGGCTTGCGGTCGGCATTCTCATCAACAGTGTCGCCCATGTTCCCTCGAGCATGATTCAGGCCATCGGGCGGCCCGAGGTAAACGCCAAGATCCACTCCATCGAGCTGCCGCTCTACCTCGGGTTGGTGTGGATCATGGTGAGCCATTACGGCATTCTCGGTGCAGCCATCGCCTGGGTGATCCGCGTTGCTGTGGACACGGCCTGCTTCTTCGTTGCCGGCTACCGTGTGATGCCCACTATGCCGTTCTCCAGGAAGACTCTCGTAGCCGCCATCCTGCTGGTGGGCGGCGGCGCGTGGGTGGAAATGGCCACGCATCACCTGGTGCCGAAGCTGCTTTACCTGGCAGCAGCGGCTGCTGTCTCGCTGATTCTTGCGCTTCCCCTGCTATCGCGCAGGCCGGTTGCGGTCGAGGCATAAGCATGACGCTCTCCCTAGCTGTAGTCTTGCTCTCCGGATGGTTCGTCCTGATGTATCGCTACGCACGATCCATGTTGTTCCCGCCTGCAATGATTGCGGCTGTCTGGGCGATCACGATCGCAACGATCTGGATGACAGGAGATCTCTATTTCCCGCTCACAAACAGAGCGCTGGAAATTGTCATCGTAGGCATCATCGCCTTTTCGGCAGGCGGAGTGCTTGCGGTGTCCGCGCCGCGCTCGAGAGGAAAAAAGATTTCAGACGCAACACCGCTGAGGAGACGTCAGATCGACCGCCTGTTGAATTGGACGGTCGTCCTGATGGTGCTTGATATCCCGTTCTTCCTCATGTATCTGAAGAGCCTCAGCGGCAGCATTGCTCCCCGCGAAAGCATGTGGAAGCAGGTCAGAATCGCTTCCAACAAAGCGAATGTCACTGGCGGTGGCGTATCCCATATTGAATCGATGATCCTCCCATTCCTCAGCATCGCGGCATTGATTGCCGTGTGCGAATACGCTGACTCCGGGGAAAAGCGCTGGAGAACGGTCTTGATCGTGGTACTCGCGGCGGCCTATCAGATGGCCAACGGTGCGCGGTCAGAGGTTCTCCTGGTGCTGGTGAGCTGCGTTGTGGTGCTCTGGCTCCGGCGCGGTGTCCCGCCAACTCGCATGCTGCTGGGTGTTGGCGTGACGTTTTTGATTGTCTTCGCGGTAAACCAGGTTGCGATGAGGAAATACGGCGCCGGACCGGGCGCCTCGATCGGAGACAACCTGCCCGCAGTCGCTGAAGGGTTCGGAACATATTGGCTCGGCGGCATCATTGCTTTCGATCAGAACCGGCAAAACCCCGAGCTCCGATTCGGCTGGTCTCTCGGAAAGTTCGCAACACGTATCGTCGATAAGTTTGGCGCGAACCTTCCCGAGCGTGATCGCAATCTGGATTACACGAAAATATCGCCCACCCAGATCACCAACGTATACACAATATTTCTTCCGTTCTACATGGATCACGGAGGAATGCTCGGTGTCGCGTGGCTGATGGCATTCGTGGGCTTCGTCGCTGTCTATGTATACAGGTGTGCCATTCACGGAACCACTTGGGCCGTGTTCATGGCCGGAGCGCTCGTTTTTGCGACGCTGATGACGATCTTCTCCGAGGAGTTCTTTGCCCAAATCATGTTCTGGATAAAAGCGGGCTTGGTTTCCATGCTGGTCTATCATCTGCCGCCGTTGCATCTCGAGCGGCCAGCCGACATAGAAATAGGACTTGAACCATTGCCCGTGGGAGTCATAAGCGCATGACTCTTTCCCTAGCCGTAGTCCTGCTCTGCGGATGGTTCCTCCTGATGTATCGCTACGGGCGGACGATTCTGTTTCCCCCTGCGGTGCTGACCCTC
>DASVAI010000399.1:0-5672 GCA_036376445.1 Acidobacteriaceae bacterium | reverse complement strand
GTGAACCTCGGCGAGGGGCTGATCGGGCAGTGCGCGATCGAGAAGCGGCGCATGCTCATCTCCAATCTTCCCGCGCATACCACCCCAGTGCGCTCCGGCCTCTTTGAGGCTGTGCCGCGCAGTGTCATCGTGCTGCCAATCCTTTTTGAGGACCACGTCAAGGCCGTCATCGAGCTCGCCAGCCTCGGCGAATTCACCGCCTCGCACCTCGCCTTCCTCGAGCAGCTCACCGCCAGCATCGGCATAGTGCTCAACAGTATTGAGGCCACCATGCAGACCGAGGCGCTGCTCAAACAATCGCAGCAGCTCGCCGTCGAGCTGCAGACGCAGCAGAAGGAGCTGCAGCAGACCAACGAGCAGCTCGCGCAAAAGGCCCAGCAGCTCGCCGAGCAGAACGCCGAGGTCGAGCGCAAGAATCGCGAGATCGAGCAGGCCCGCGGCGCGCTCGAAGAGCAGGCCAAGGAGCTCGCCCTCACCTCCAAGTACAAGTCGGAGTTCCTCGCCAACATGTCGCACGAGCTCCGCACGCCTCTCAACAGCATCCTCGTGCTGGGCCAGCAGCTCGCCGACAACCCCGACAGCAACCTCACCGCCAAGCAGGTGGAGTTCGCCCGCACCATCCACGGCGCCGGCACGGACCTGCTCACCCTCATTAGCGACATCCTCGACCTCTCCAAGATCGAGTCCGGCACCGTCTCGGTCGAAGCCGAAGAAGTCTTCTTCTCCGGCCTCATCGAAATGGTGGCGCGGCCCTTCCGTCACGAAGCGGAAAGCCGCAAGCTCACCTTCGAGGTCGCGGCAGATCCCCACCTCGCGCGCAGTCTCTCTACCGACTCCAAGCGCCTGCAGCAGGTGCTCAAGAACCTGCTCTCCAACGCCTTCAAGTTCACCGAGCACGGTGGCGTCCGCCTCTCCGTCTCGCCCGTCACACACGGATGGTCGCCGAACCATCCCGTCCTCAGCAGTGCCGCGGCGGTCATTGCATTCGAAGTCTCCGACACCGGCATCGGCATACCCGCGGAAAAGCAGAGAATCATCTTCGAGGCCTTCCAGCAGGCCGATGCCGGCACCAGCCGCAAGTACGGCGGAACCGGCCTCGGCCTCGCCATCAGCCGCGAGCTCGCCAGCCTGCTCGGCGGCGAAATCCAGCTCCGCAGCACACCCGGCGCAGGCAGCATCTTCACGCTTTACCTGCCGCAGACCTACGTCGGACCCGCGACCAGCAGTATCGCGCCCGTCATTACCGACCTCCCGCACCCGCTGCCCCTGGTCCATCCTGCTGCCTTTGTGGTCCAGGAAAGGGCCAGCGAGACCGTTGAGGACGATCGCAACAATATCCAGCCGGGAGACGCCACTCTCCTCATCGTCGAGGACGACGTGCACTACGGCCGCATCCTGTGCGATCTCTCTCGCGACAAGGGCTTCAAAGTCCTCGTCGCCACCCGCGGCACGGAAGCGCTCGCGCTCGCCCGCGAACTTCATCCCACTGCCGTCTCACTCGACGTCTCTCTCCCCGATATGCTCGGCTGGACCGTCCTGAATCATCTCAAGCAGGACCCCGCCACCCGTCACATCCCGGTCCAGATGCTTACCGTCAATGAGGACTGGCATCACGGCCTCTCGCACGGAGCATTCGCCTTCGTCACCAAACCCACCGATCGCGACGGCCTCGCCGCCGCCATCGATCGCATCCGCGAGTACGCGCGTCCGCGCCGCAAACGTCTTCTGGTCGTCGAGGACGAGCCCGCGCAACAACTCAGCATCCGCGCCCTGCTCGACTATGACGACATCGACGTCCTTGTCGTCTCCACCGGCGCGGATGCGCTGGCTGCCGTCAACGAGCAGAAATACGACTGCGTCGTTCTCGACCTCCGGCTTCCGGACATGACGGGCTTCGAGCTGCTCGAGCGGTTGAGCCACGCTGACGCGGGCAACGAACTTCCCGTCGTCGTCTTTACCGGCAAGGACCTCTCGCCCGAAGAAGACGCCCGCCTTCACATGCTCGCCCGCAGCGTCATCGTCAAGGATGTCGAATCGCCCGAGCGCCTGCTCGACGAGACCGCGCTCTTCCTCCACCGCGTCATCGCCGACCTGCCGCAGGAGAAGCAGATTATGCTCGATCGCCTGCATCGCTCCGATGAAGCGCTCGTCGGCAAGAAGGTGCTGGTCGTCGATGATGACGTTCGCAACATCTTCGCCCTCTCCAGCGTTCTCGAGCGCCGCGGGATGAGCGTGCTCATGGCCGGCACGGGCCGGGAGGCCATCAGCATCATCGAATCCACTCCAGACCTCGCTATCGTTCTCATGGACATCATGCTTCCCGAAATGGATGGCTACGAAACCATGCAGGTCATCCGGCAGAACCCCCTCTTCCGCCGCCTGCCCATCATCGCGCTCACCGCCAAGGCCATGAAGGGAGACCGCGAAAAATGCCTCCAGGCCGGCGCGTCGGAGTATCTTGCCAAACCGGTTAATACCGAGCAGTTATTGTCGTCACTTCGCATGTGGCTGCATCGATGAAAAGATATGCATCTGAAGGTTGACGGTCGTACCGTCGCGTTACAGCGGCAGAAGGGTCCAATGAACGAACGCGATCGCGCCAACATACTCATGGTCGATGACCAGGCAGGCAAGCTGCTCAGCTACGAAGTCATCCTCAGCGAGTTAGGCGAAAACCTCATCAAGGCCAGGTCTGCACGAGAGGCCATGGAGCAACTGCTCCGCAACGACATCGCTGTGGTGCTCATGGACGTCTCGATGCCGGACATCAACGGCTTTGAGCTCGCCGATATGATGCATCGCCATCCCCGTTTCCAGAAGACCGCGATCATCTTCATCTCCGCCGTCCATCTCTCCGATCCCGACCGCATCAAGGGCTATCAGAGCGGCGCGGTCGACTACATCTCCGTCCCCGTTGTCCCCGAGCTCCTGCGCGCCAAGGTCAGCGTCTTCACCGAGCTCCATCGCAAGACGCGACAGCTCGAAGAGCTCAATCGCGAGCTCGAGCAGCGCGTTCAGGAGCGCACCGAGCAACTGCGCCAGAGTGAGGAGCAGCTCCAGCAGCGGCTGGCGGAGCTGGAAACCATCATGCAGGTGCTTCCCGTCGGCGTCGCCGTCTCGCAAGACCCGGGATGCGAAGTGATCACCGGAAATGCGGCCCTCAACCAGATCCTGGGCGCGGATATGGGAGAGAATATCTCGCTCGCCGGCGGAGAATCGGACAAACGGTCATTCCGCATGTATCAGGATGGCAGGGAGCTGAAAGGAAAGGAGCTTCCCTTGCCGCGCGCCGTGGCCACCGGCCAGCAGCTCGGCAGCGTCGAGATCGAAGTCCGCCACGACAACGGCTCCATCACCCATCTCCTTGCCAGCGCAAGCCCCTTGCGCGATGCTGCGGGCGCGGTACGCGGCGCCGTCGGCGCATTCTTCGATGTCAGCGGCCGCAAGCAGATGGAAGACCTGCTCCGCGAGCGCGCTGATCTGCTCGAGCTCGCTACCGAGGCCATCCTGGTCCGCGACCTCAACGGCCTGCTCACCTTCTGGAACTCCGGCGCGGAGGACCTCTATGGCTGGCGTCGCGAAGAAGTTCTCGGCAAGCCCATCCATGACATCCTCAAGACCCGTTTTCCCCTCTGCGATGAGGAAATTGAAGCGTCCCTCACCGAAACTGGTAGCTGGGAGGGCAATCTCACCCAGACCACGCACGGCGGACGTGAGCTGATCGTCGCCAGCCGCCTCGCGGTCAAGGCGGGCGGAAACGCCATTCTCGAGATCAACCGCGACATCACCGCCCAGCTCCAGGCCGAAGACGCGCTGCGCAAAGCCGAGCGCCTCGCTGCCATGGGCCGCGTCGCCGGCATCATCGCCCACGAGATCAACAACCCGCTCGAGGCCATCAGCAACACCTTCTTCCTCCTGCGCGATCATCCCTCGCTCGATGCCGAGGCCCGCCACTATGCCCAGATGGGCGAAGAGGAGATGCTGCGCCTCTCTCACATCACGCGTCAGACCCTTGGCTTCTATCGTGAATCCAAGCACCCCGTCGAGGTCTCCATCGCTCAATTGCTCGACGACATTCTCGAGCTTCAGTTGCGCAGGCTGGAGTTCAACAAGATCGCCATCATTAAGCGCTACTCCAGCCGCGGCATCGTGCAGGGATTCCCCGTGGAGCTCAAGCAGGTATTCCTCAACCTCATCGGCAACGCGGTGCAGGCCATGCCGGAAGGCGGCCAGCTCCGCCTCCATATCTTCGACTCCATGCGCCGCAAAGACCGCCAGGCCGGCACTCGCATCTCCATTTGCGATACCGGAGTAGGCATCGATACCGAGCACTCCAGGCATCTCTTCGAACCCTTCTTCACGACCAAGGCGGCAAAGGGCACTGGACTCGGTCTGTGGATCAGCAAGGGCATCATCCAGAAATACGGGGGAAGCATCACCTTCAGAAGCATCCGCGGAGACAACAGGAATGTCACCTGCTTCCACATCTTTCTGCCCCACGCGGATCTCGGCTCGGGTGGTCATGCCGCTGCGGGGCCCGAGCTCCTGAAGGTTGGCGACACGCCTGGGAGAGCGGCACGCCGTGCCTAGCGCGGTCATCCTGTGTGTCGATGATGAAGACATACCCCGAACCCTTCGGGGAATGGTTCTCGTCAAGCAGGGATACGACATCCTTCCCGCCGTTTCTGCCGCCCAGGCTCTCGATCTGCTAGAACACAACCATGTGGACCTTGTCCTCACCGACCAGATGATGCCCGGCGTCATCGGCACGGAGCTGGCCAGGCAATTGCGCGCCACCCGCCCCTCGCTGCCCATCATCATCGTCTCCGGCGTCAATGAAATTCCTGACGATGCGGTCTTCGCCGATCGCTTCGTCAGCAAGGTCGAAGGCCCGGAAGCGCTTTTCCGCAACATCGCCGAAGTGCTGGACCAATATCGAAGCGGCAGCCATCCTCCGAATGTGCCAAACTGTGCCACACCCGCCAGCAATGTTCCTGGGGGCAAGCCGCAGCCTTTCGAACTACCATAGAGTCATGAGTGAAACCGCCAACCGCCTCCGCGAGCAGATCCTCGCGCTGGCCGAGCAGTTTTTTGACGAGCAGTTCGCCGGCAAGCCCTTCCAGCCCGGAGTCTCCCCCATCCCCGTCTCCGGCAAGGTGCTGGACGCCGCCGACCTCCGCAGCCTGATCGAAGCCTCGCTCGACTGCTGGCTCACCACCGGCCGCTTCGCCGCGCAGTTTGAGCGCAAGCTCGCCCGCTTCTTCGGCGTCCGCGGCGCATCCCTCGTCAATTCCGGCTCGTCGGCCAACCTCTGCGCCTTCTCCTGTCTCACCTCGCCCCGCCTGGGCGACCGCCAGATCAAGCCCGGCGACGAAGTCATCACGGTAGCCGCCGGCTTTCCCACCACCGTCAATCCCATCCTCCAGAACACCTGTGTCCCCGTCTTCATCGACGTCACCACGCCTACCTACCAGGCAGACGCCTCGCAGCTCGAAGCCGCCGTCAGCGACCGAACCCGCGCCATCATGATCGCCCACACCCTGGGCAATCCCTTCGATCTCGCGGCCGTCACCGCGTTCGTCAAACGCCACAACCTCTGGCTCATCGAAGATTGCTGCGATGCCGTCGGCGCCACCTACAACGGCCAGAACGTCGGTACCTTCGGCGACTTC
>DASVAI010000394.1:0-4727 GCA_036376445.1 Acidobacteriaceae bacterium | reverse complement strand
GGTCCCCACTGAACGGTGCTCGAGGCCCGAGAGCTTAAATCTGAGAAGCCGCCAGTGGACTCAGTACCAAATTCGAGATATTGCTGACAATCGCTTCGTAGTTATACCGGGGTGATGACGACAGCGTCTTCCAGTCCGGATCGGCGCTAAACGCAGCCCAGCTTTTCTCCAGTTCCGCCAGATTCGCAAAGCTCAGCATGTAAGTCAGTTGCGGCAATCGCGAACCGATCAGAGCATCCCCGAAAAAAACAGGATGGCAACCCGCCTTCTGAAAGATTTCGAACTCGCCCTTGTGAAACATCTCCACCTTGCGCACATGCGCCGCGTCGCTCGGGCTTTCGTAAGTTCGAAGCTGAAAGATGCGTTTGCTCTTTGTCGCCGTCGCTGCCGGCGGAGTCAGCCGCGGCCAGCCCTCAAATGCCGCCAGCAGAGAGCTCTCCATGCGCAGAAAGGCAGGCGCGGCAGCGGGCGCATTCCAGAATGGTTCAGCAGCCCTGAGGAAATTCGCGTCTTGTCCAAGTTGTAGGTCGATGGTCGCCAGCGCTTCAACGGAGCGTCCCGGAATCAGCACATAGAACGCTGGTGTCTCCGGCCCATAATCGAGCTTGAATACGCCGATCGGTCCCATCCCCATGCGCGACAACGCAGGAATGAGTGCATCGCCAAAATAGCTTTCAACAATCTTTGTCTGCGGGCCGGCCTGAAGCTGGTAGCGGCGAAGCAGGTAGTATTCGCGGGCGCTCTGGGCTGCTGGCGCTTGTGCCGCACTTGTGCGTGCTGCCACAAGCCCTGCACTGGCTAAGGACGCTGTCGTAAGAAATGTTCGGCGTTTCAAGGAACTCTCCCCTCGGTCCCTGATTCTATCCGTCGCCCAACAGCCAACTATCAGGCGCCACGGCCTGGCCTCGCCTCACGCAGCCTCTCAAAAAACCGCACCACTACCTCCAGTTCCTTCTCCGATAGCGTAGCCAGCCGCTCGCGCGTCTCCCGCTCTACCTCCTCGTACATCGCTCCCACCTTGCGCATCCGCACCGGGGCAAGCGTCACCAGCAGGCTGCGACGGTCCGCCGGGTTTGGTTCGCGGCGGATGTAGCCAGCCTTCTCTAATCGATCTAACGCCACGGTCACACCGCCGCTGCTCAACCCACTCCACTCGCCCAGACGGCTTGGAGTCGCCGGACCATAAAGCTGCAGCACGTGGATCATCTGCATGTCCGTCAGGCTCAGCCCGATCTTATCTGCCGCCTTGGTATTGAAAAAGATGGCGCCGGCGATGAACTTACGGATTTCGATCACCACCTTGTCCGCCGTCGTGACCGGAGCCGGCACCGCAGCCAGAATGTCCGCACCGCCGGCGGCCCGCCTCAATTTTGTTTTCACAGCCATAGACACAACAATCCCTTTGTCTTATTTTATATATATCTTATTTAACAAGATATATGGAGGATAAGCGAAATGACAACAGCAGTTAAAGCTTACAAGGGAATGGGCATGGAAGGCAGCATCGCGCGCTGGTATGACCGCACCACGCGCAAGGACATGCCCGAAATCAGGCAACTGGCAGCACGCATTGCAGCGATGGTTCCAGCCGAAGGCTCGGTGCTCGAAGTCGCGCCTGGACCAGGATTCCTCTCCATCGAGCTCGCAAAACGCGGCCTCGACGTTCGCGCCATTGACATCAGCAGGACCTTCGTGGAGATAGCCAGCCACAACGCCGCTGCCGAAGGGGTGACGGCGCGCTTTCAACGTGGCAACGCCGCGGCCCTGCCCGTCGACGATGCCAGTGTCGACTTCGTCGTCTGCCGTGCCGCGTTCAAAAATTTCACCGAGCCCGTTAAGGCCCTGGCGGAGATGCGGCGCGTCCTGCACCCCGGCGGCAATGCATTGCTCATCGATATGCGACGCGATGTCTCCGTGGCTGAGATTCGCCGCTATGTGGATGGTCTTGGTGTCAGCCGGCTCAACCGTTGGTTCATGATGCTCAGCTTCCGCGGCATGCTGATCAGACGTGCATATCCCATCGAAGAGATCCGCCGCATGGCGGTTGCAGCCGGCTGGACTGACGTTCGTATCGAAACTGCCCCGATGGGATTCTCTGCCTGGACAACGAAGTAATGGCGATTCACGGATGGAGACCCGTTTAAGACATTGTCCACAAACCTTCTGCGGGTCACATCATCGCTTGCTCAACCGCAGACTCTGCCAGCTCGCGTCTGTCGTCCATCCGCCATCTACAGCCAGAGCCTGTCCATTGACGAATCCGCTCTTCGCTGGATCGGCCAGAAATGCAATTGCACGCGCTACGTCTTCCGGAGTGGCAAAACGCGCCATCGGAACACGATCCGTAATGTCTGCATCGGAGTAGGTGCCGCGCGCCTGATCCGCCACGTCCATTTCCGTCTTCACCCACCCGGGACACACCGCATTCGAGCGCACGCCGCGGCCGCCCCACTCCGCCGCCAGCGTGCGCGTCAGCCCGATCAGTCCATGCTTCGACGTGTTGTAGGCGCTGCGATCGCTCACGCCCATCAGCCCGGCAATCGACGCAACATTCACGATGCTGCCTGCGCGCTGCGCCAGCATCATCGCGCCAAAGTGTCGCGCCAGCAGAAACGGCGCCACCAAATTCACCTCCAGCACGCGCCGGAACTCATCCACTTCCACTGCTTCGGCCGGCTTGATGAAGCTGATGCCCGCGTTGTTCACCAGCACGTCCACGCGGCCCCAGCGCTTCTGCACCGCGCGCGCCGCGCGAATCACCACGCCCTCGTCGGATACATCACCCAGGTATTCCGTCGCCTCCGCGCCGGCCGCCTGCACTGCCGCCAGCGTCGCCTCGCAACGATGCAGATCAAGCAGGGCCAGCGCATAGCCCTCCGCCGCCAGCACCTCTGCTGTGCGCCGCCCGATGCCCTGCGCCGCCCCGGTAATCACCGCTACTTTCATCTCGACGCCCCCAGCCGAGATTCTATTTGGACAGGCCTACAATCTGCTGCACGTGCTGCGGCCGTTCTGCCTCTTTCACCATAAAATCCGCGACGCACGCGCGTGATATCGTCATGCCCTTCGGCAGCCGCCCGTTGGCGACGGTGTATTCCCTGCTGAGTGGCCCATCAGTCAACTTCGGTGGCCGTACGATGGTCCACTCCAGACCATCTTTCTCAAGGGCTGCTTCCATTGCCGTCATGTCCGGCAGCAGGTTGCGGAAGAACGTCGCCCGCAGCAGGTTTCCAATCGCGTTCTGCTCCGGAAAGAGCAGCGCCGAGGACACAATCAGCGCACGTCGCACGCCGCTGCGCTCTAATGCCGTGGCCAGCGCGCTGCCGAACAGCTCGCGCGTGCGCACACGGCGCAGCGTTTCCGGACCAAATGCCGACAAGACCGCATCGTGCCCTGCGATCACCTCAGCAAGCTGACCGGAATGCAGGAGATCGCCCGGAACTGCCCGCAGCTTCGCGCTCTTCAGCGCAATCTTGTGCGGCGCGCGCGCAAAGGCTGTCACCTCGTGACCGCGCGCTGTCGCATATTCCAGCAGATACTTCCCGATCCCGCCTGTAGCTCCCAGAACCACCAGCCGCATATCCATCCTCCTCCCGAAACGTGTGGATTACTGCTTCTTTGCCGTTGCGTGGGCCAGCGGGTCCACGCCGATCTGTCGCAGGACGCCGATCTGGTCCATCTGGGCCCAGCCCTCCGCGATCTTCCCGGCTTGCATGCGGTAAATCACATTCGCGCGCTGGTGAATCGTCTTCCCGGTCGCGGGAATGCCAGCCAGCGGTCCCTGATGCGTTGCATCCATGCCCCAGCGCACCGCAACGCGGTCGCCACTCGCAATCAGGTCATGAATGGTGAAGTGCATATCGCCAAACGCAACGCGAAGCCGCTCTGTCATGGCGCGGTACTCTGCCATCCCGCGAGCTTCCGTGACTGAATGGAACGCGATATCTTCGCTGACTAACTCCGGCAGCAGGTCCGGCCGGTTCTGGTTGAGCACCTCTTCATACAGCCTGCGAACGATCCCGAGATTTTCTGATTCCGATGCGGTCATATTTCCGTCCTATGAATCATTATTGGATGTAGTTCTATATATCGAATAATGCGATATGCTGCCCGAAGGACTCAAAGAAAGTTTTGAAAAAACGTCCCTACCTTTCACCCACCCGCCAGCGCCAGGCTGACGAGACTCGCGCCCGCATTGTCGCTGCCGCGCGCAAACTGCTCGAAGAGCATGGTTACGCCGGCATGACCATGGAAGCCGTCGCCACAAAGGCCGGGGTCGCCGTGGCTACCGTCTACGCCGTCTTCGGCTCCAAGACCGGCATCCTGCGCGAGATCATCGACGCGGCACGTTTCGATGAGAGCTACCAAAACCTGGTGCGCGAAGCCATGCAATCCACCGACCCGCGGGAGCGCCTGCGATTTCCCGCGCGCATCGCCCGCCGCATCTATGAGTCGGAGCATTCCGTCCTGGACCTGCTGCGCGGCGCCGGCGCTGTCGCTCCGGAGCTTGCCCAGTCTGAATCAGAGCGCGAGTGCACCCGCTACGATGCGCAGGCCGTCATGATTCAGTTCCTGGTCCGTACACGCAGCCTGCGTCGCGGCCTGGATCCGAAGCAGGCGCGCGACATCCTGTGGTCGCTCACCAGCCGCGACCTCTATCGGCTTCTCGTTCGCGATCGCGGGTGGACCGCGCAGCAATACGAAGATTGGCTTGGCAATACTCTGGT
>DASVAI010000390.1:0-6717 GCA_036376445.1 Acidobacteriaceae bacterium | reverse complement strand
GCTATCACCATACTTCCTGGACGCGGTGGCTTACTCGCGCAAGGTGGGCTACAACTTGGTGCAGGCGGCGACCAACGGTATTGAGTTTGCGAAGTCGAAGGAGTTCTGCAAGGCGGCTGCGGAAGCGGGTCTGCGCTATGCGTACCTCCAGTTCGATGGCATCGGCAACGCGGCAAACTCGCACCGCAAGGTGGGCAACGCCTTCGACGTGAAGCTGCAGGCGATCCATAACCTGCACGAGGCAGGCGTGGACATCGTGCCGGTGACCACGATCGTGAACGGCATCAACAACGAGCAGGTCGGGCACATCATCGAATTTGCTCTGAACAACCCGAAGAAGATCAACTTCCTTTCGTTCCAGCCGGTGAGCTTTACCGGGCGCGACGAGGAAGTGAGCGACGAGCGGCGCGCGGCGCAGCGCTACACGCTGAGCCACCTGGCGCACGACGTGAAGAACCAGACGGGCATGGGCGTGCCGGAGCGCGACTGGTTCCCGATCAGCTTTATGAGCACCTTCTCCGACTGGGCCGACCTGGTGCACGGGCCGAGCGCCGATTGGGGCCAGCTCTCCTGCGGGTGCCACCCGAACTGCGGCATCGGCATGGCGCTGATGATCGACAAGCACACCAAGGAAGCAGTCCCGGTGACGGCGTTCCTGAACGCGGACCGGCTGGCGAAGGACGTCGCGAAGGTGAACGACGCGGCGCGCGGCAAGTTCCTTTCCGTAGTGGGTGTGGCGCTGGCGCTGCTGCGGAACTACGACCCGCGCAAATCGCCGACGCACTTCCGCATCCTGGACCTGCTGCAGAAGTTCGACAAGTGCTTTGGAGCGACGGGCCGCAACTATGGCAAGGTGACGGGCGACCGCACGATGGCGGACATCGAGAAGCGGCGCGCAGACCGCTGGAATTTCCTGTTCATCGCAGGCATGTGGTTCCAGGACCTGTTCAACTACGACTTCCGCCGCACCGAGCAGTGCATTATCCCGTACGCGACGCAGGAGGGCGAGATCAGCTTCTGCGCGTACAACACGGGCGTGGGCTGGCGGAACATCATCGAGAAGATGCACATGACGGCGACGCTCACCAAGTGGTACGACGAGCACGGCCGGCATGAGATCTTCGCGGGCGGCAAGAAGGTGGGCCTGGACACGCAGGACAAGTACGACCTGGTGCTGAACGAGGCGCACGTGAACGCCGCGGCGAACGACACGCTGGACAAGCTGGGCATTGCGAAGAACAGCCGCGAGGAGAAGATCCGCGCGCGCGATGCCAAGCTGAAGAGCGACTCCGAAAACGCGAAGATGGCGCGGCTCTACAAGGAGCATGTGCTGGGCGAGAAGCCGGTGGAAGGGCTGGTATCGCTCGACGCGATCAAGCCCGCTCCGAAGGCTGCCCCTGTGCAGAGTTCGGTGCAGACGGAAGAGCCGGTGATGGGCGACTAGCTCGTCTCTGCGAAGCAAATGAGAAGGCCGCCAGCGACTGGCGGCCTTTTTGTTGTGTCGGGGGCTTTCGAGTTATCGGAGCTTGACGGCCATGCATTGCTGGCCGGAGAGCGGGAAAAAGGACTCGGGCTGATCGGCAAAGAACTCGTGAATGGCGCGCACGATGCCGGCGATCTGCGGGTAGTCATGGCACAGCATGATGCCGCCAGGATTCACGCGGGGCCAGAAGAAGCGGAGCGCGCCGAGTGTGCCTTCGTAGAGATCCATATCGAGATGCACGAAGGAGAAGCGGAGGTCCGCGATTTCGTGGCCGGTTTCGTCAGGGAAGAGGCCCTGATGGAAAGTGACGCGGCCCGTATAGGGCTGGAGCGTGCGCTGGACAGACGCGAGTGATCCGGCGTATTCACCTTTAGCGAGATAGTCGCCTCCCGCGGGGAGTCCGGCGAAGGTATCGCAGAGGTGCAGGTGCTTGCCGGGCGCGGCATCGAGCATGAGGGCGGCGGTCCCGCCGAGAAAGACACCGACCTCGGCCATTTCTCCGGGAACCTTGGCGGTGGCGCGCACGGCGTTGCGGAGCTCCATGCACTCCAGTGGGGTGGTGGCGGTGTAGGCGAGGGAGCGAGCCTTGGTGATGCTGGCGAGGTCCTCGGCGCGATCGGGATGACGGTAATTTGTAAGGCCAAGGCGCAGCTTGCTGGCTGCCACGTGAATGGCCATCTGTGCGCGGGACTTGATGTAGTTGGGGGTCATGGCTTCAGTCCGGATTCTGCCGATTGTGAACCAATCGGCAGATTATTGGGCCCTTGATCGATCGCTCCAGTCAAACCGGAGATAAGCGGTTTGCAGAGAGCTAGCACTAGTAATGCCAGAAGACAAATGGCCCGAAGCTGTCCACCGAGGCGAGCACCGTCCAGGACAGCATAACTTTCCGGTGTCAGGACCAGAGCGAATAAGAAGAAGAATGGGATGAGACGGGACTGCGAGGCGGCGGGAGTCTCTACTGCGATCACGCAGAGAATCGCGAGCGCGGCATAGAGAGAAAGCAGTGTGTAGTCGTACGAAGTTGGCGCAATCGTAACGCTGAGTATGGAAAGAGCGAGGATTTGATTGACCGGCGAAATCCTCCAGATGCGGCTGAAGTAAAGCACAACACAGATAACGGCCATGATCAAGGTATATGGACGAACCGCGGGTCCAATATCGACATGCCATCGCACCAGAGCATATTTCACCAATGCGAAAAAGGAATGATCGTATCCGAGAGAATTCGGGGAAGCCGCATAGTATTTGCCGAATGCCTCAAGCTGAATCCTGTTCCAATGAAAGGCATACCAGATATCAGAGCTCATGGCGCGCAGTGCGACCAAAGAGACAAGTGCCGCGGTAAACACGCTGAGAGCTGCTTCGCGGTAGCGCCGCTGCGGAAGAAAAAGGCCAATGAATACAAACGGATACATCTTTATTGCGGTTGCAAGGCCGATGCAAACCGCGGCCCATATGTAGTTGCCGCGGTAAAAGCTCCACAGGCCGAAGGTGACGGCAAGCCACACATACACTTCTATATTTCCGCGCTGCAAGAGGAGCAGATAGGGATAGGAAGTGATAGCTATGCTTGCCGTAAGCAACCCCGCCGATGACCTGGCAAGTCCTCGCTGCCTCATGATGCGGAAGAAGCCGATTGCAAAAAGAGCGCCCGAAGCCAGAAGAAGGAGCAGGAACGGCCGGCTCGGATGCGCTGTAACACAGGAGAGCCTGAGTGCTAGCAGCGCGGCCGGTGGATACATAAGAAAGCGGTGTTGTGTAAAGAACTGAGGTGTTCCAAACAAACTGATCTGGCCGACGAGGTCGTTGAAATCGGAGAAGAAAAGACCGGGCGTAAAGAGATAAGGAAAATCGTAGGGAAGTCCAGCACCGAGTAGACGAGCGACAAATGAATAGCCCAGCGAGAAGATGTTCAGGCTGAGAATGGCGAACACAAAATAGCGGAGGCTCAATGGAAGTGAATGCGTGCTGTCGCTATAACGTTCTTTGCTGTGCATCTTACGTCGCCATTTATGATTGAATGACTACAGGTCTCTCAGTAATTTCTCTTCTGCCGGACCTATTGTGAGCCCGGTCGTTGGTTCTTTCGGGAAACAGTGCTTATCAGAGCAGAGAAAGACCATGGTTCCGTAACCCGGGATGGGACAGAGAAACAACCTCTTGCCTGCATCTCGCGGGACGCAGCCAAAATTCTTCGTGGCCGCCTGATCATAATTCAATCTGTTTGGATGGGTTCGCAGCAGGTGAATTGCTTCTTCGGCAGTTAGAAGGCAACAAAGCAATAGCAGGATAGAAAGAAACTTCGAGGATAAGAAGGAGTCGCTGCGCATGTTAGCTACTCGTACTGTCATCGTATGGCGATCGCGTCGGGCAGCACGATTTTGGTTTCTCTGAGGGTACAGCAGGCGCAGACGGATTTGCTAAACCTTCGTGTATCCCGCGAAACCATGTCCATCGTGGGCCGCGTTCGACGGAGACTGCTAGGCTAACGCTTATGCAGAGTTTGCGAGGGGATGGATGGCGACGGGCGGCGGGGATTGCGGCGGCCGGGCTGGTGCTGCTGGCTGCGGGCTGCACGCTGTATCCGGAGCAGAAGCATCCGGGGCCGACACAGACGACGAGCGCAGAGCAGATCGACCGGCTCTTCTGGCAATACGTGGAGCAGGCGAAATGGAATCAGGCCAATGCGCTGTTGGCGCCGAATACGGTGTGGCGCGTGAATGGCGAGGTGGTGGAGCGGGCGCAGATCATTCCGTGGCTCACCTCGCTTGGGATCCATGGTGTGCAGGTGAGCGGCGTGGGGCTGACGCCCGCGGTGAATGACATGAACCTGGTGTATACGGTGCAGATCCAGGCGGACAAAGCTGTACGTGCGCAGGCCGGCGCGGCGTGCGCGGGACGGCCGCAGACGCTGAACGCGCTGGCGGTGTGGCAGCAGCCGCAGCCGGTGCAGGATGTTGAGGAGCACATCCAGCCGGAGGAGAGAAAAGAGCGGGAAAGGAAGGAAGATAAGCGAAGCGGCGGCTATCTGTTGACGGTACATGACCTGACGACGGCGGGCGATGGCGTCTGCCGCTGAACAGGTCCGCGTTGACGGGATGAACAGTGATGCGCTGCGCGGGATACGCGCGGCGCTGCTGGCCTGGTATGCGACGCACAGACGCGATCTGCCGTGGCGCGCAACGAACGATCCATATCGCATCTGGGTATCGGAGGTCATGCTGCAGCAGACGCGCGTGGCCGCGGTGTTGGAGCACTACCGGCGATTTCTGGAGACGTTTCCCACGGTGGAGGCGCTGGCCGGGGCGACCGAGGCTGAAGTGCTGGCGTTGTGGAGCGGGCTGGGCTACTACAGACGGGCGCGGATGCTGCATCGCGCGGCGCAGGTCGTAGTACGCGAGTTTGCCGGGGCGATGCCGCGGACCGCGGCTGCACTGCGCGCGCTGCCAGGTGTGGGCGCGTATACGGCAGCAGCGGTGGCGAGCATCGCGTTTGGCGAGCCGGCGGCGGCGGTGGACGGCAACGTGGAGCGGGTGCTGGCGCGGGTGGCGGGGTGGTCGGCCGCGGAGCAGGGGTTTGCAACTCGAGTGCGCACATTTGCCGATGCGCTAGCGGACCCGGAGCAGCCGGGGGATTTCAACCAGGCAGTGATGGAACTGGGCGCGACCGTATGCCTGCCACGCGCGCCGCTGTGCCTGGGATGTCCGCTGCGGGAGTGGTGCGCTACGCGAGGCGAGCACGCGATGCCGGCACGTGCGGCGCAGCAGCGGCAGCATAGCTCGAGGGCGCTGTGGGTTCGTGGTGCGGAAGACGTGCGCGAACTGCTACTGGTGCAGCGGCCGGCCGATGCGAGCCTGATGGCAGGGATGTGGGAGCTTCCGCTCTATGAGCCGCGTGAGGGTGAGAAGCCGGAGTTGACGCTGCGGCACGCCATCACGGTTACGAATCACGTTGTCGACATTTACCTGATTCCACGTAGTCTGCGGAAGTTTGCAAATGGAGAGTGGGTGCCGGCGAACCAATTGCCGCAGCGCGCGCTGACCGGGCTGACGCGCAAGGCTCTGCGGCGCCTGGGGTGCATGGCGTAGATCACTTGCGGCGTCGGATAAAGCGGCGCCACGGCAAGTAGGCAAGCGGCATCGCAAGATGCGGACTACTTCTGAACCAGGAACTCCGACATGGCGGGTGCGTTGGCCGCTGCGGCGGGCGGGTTGGGCAGGCCTAGCAGGTTCATGACGGCGCGCAGCATGCTCTGATGCTGGTACAGGATTGACGAGGCCTGTTTATAGCCGGCCTTTGCGAGCGGCCCCCAGAAGACGGGAGAGATGTGGCCGCCGCCGTGGGTGCTGTCACTGGTAGCGGCTTCATCGAAGTCGACGATGAGCAGCCCTTTGCCGGCCGGAGTGAAGGCCGGATTGTTCGAGAGAGGAATGACGACTTTGTTTTGTAGCCATGCATCGGCAACGAATTCCGGGCCACTGTGGGCGTCGTGCGCGATGTTGGGCACGATGAAGGAGAAGGTGGGCAGGTTGCCGCTAGCCAGATCCGTGGCGAACTGCGAGAAGGGCCAGATGCACTGATCGGCTACCTGCGGGTTGTTTGCAATGTCGGAGAGCATAGCGAACGGATTGTGGCGGATGAGATAGAGGCCGGTATTTCCGCCGACGTAACCGCGCGTGATGCCTTCTGCATAGATACGGAAGGGCACGTGGGCGGCGAGCAATCGGCGTGCGAGGTTGTCCACATCCCACACCTTCGTGGAGCTGTCGTCGTTGGTGAGGATCTGTCCGGTAGTGAGCATGAAGTAGTTGCCGATGGAGGGATGCGTGTTGGCGTAGTCGTTCGTCGCGAGCGCGCCATTGGCGATGAGGTTGTTCAGGTTGGGCCAGGACGACGTGTTGCGGACTACCGATGCATAGCCGGTGTTCTCTTCCATCACCATGACGACGTGGACAGGCTGAGTGGGTGTGGCGTGGACTGTAACGGTGGCAGTGCCGGATTTGGTCGGGTCTTGCACGCTGGTAGCCGTGATGATGGCGGAGCCTGCTGTGGCGGGCGCGGTGAAGAGCCCGGCTGCATTGATTGCGCCTGCGGACGCAGTCCATGCGACGGCGGAGCTGTAACTGCCGGTGCCGGTGACGGTGGCGGCGCATTGCGCGGTCGCTCCAACGTCTATGGTGGATGGACTGCAGGCCGCTTTGACGGAGGTGATGGTGGATCCGGGTGGGGGC
>DASVAI010000389.1:0-5773 GCA_036376445.1 Acidobacteriaceae bacterium | reverse complement strand
TCTCGACATCTCAGGACTCGCCGAGCGGTACGCGCGGACGGCGGAAGCTATTGGTCGCGGCGACTTCCGCGCCGCGCAGGTGAAGAAGCTCGCCGGCTACGAGCGCCTTTATCGAGCGAAGCTCGATCACGCCGACCGGCTGATCTTCTCTCTCGTGAGACATGGAGAGGAGGTCTGTGCGCTTATGCTCGAGGTCGTGCGCAATCACGACTACGGCAAATCGCGCTTTCTGCGCGGAGCCGCGATCGATGAGGCGAGGATCGAAGAAGCCGATCCCGCCCAGGCGCGCACGGAGGCGCTGCCGGTGCGCTATCTGCACGAGGAAAGGCCGGTCATCCACTTCCTCGACAAGCCTCTGTCCTTCGATGACGCACAGCATGCGATCTATTGCATGCCCGCGCCGCTCATCATCGTCGGCGGCGCGGGCAGCGGCAAGACGGCGCTCGCGCTCGAGAAGCTGAAGGGCGTCACGGGTGAGGCGCTCTACGTGACTCAGTCGGCCTACCTCGCCCGCCATGCACGCGACCTCTACTACGCCGCCGGATTCGAGCGCGACGATCAAGAGGTCGCATTCCTCTCTTACCGCGAGCTGATGGAATCCATTCGCGTGCCGGCGGGGCGCGAGGCCACCTGGCGCGATTTCGCCGCCTGGTTCGCGCGGGTCGGGCAGGCCTACAAAGGAATCGATGCGCACCAGGCGTTCGAGGAGATACGCGGCGTCATCGCCGCGCAGGCGGGCGGGATCTTGAGCCGTGAGCAGTATCGAGCGCTCGGCGTACGGCAATCGATCTTCCCTGAGGCGGAGCGCGACCGACTCTATGACCTGTTCGAGAAGTACTGTGCCTGGCTCGCGCAGGCGAAGCTCTTCGACGCCAACCTGCTCGCTCCGGAGTGGCGCTCGCTCGCGACCCCCCGGTACGGCTTTGTAGTGGTCGACGAGGTGCAGGACCTCACGGCGGCCCAGCTCGCCGTGGTGCTGAAGACCCTGCAGGACGCGAGCCAATTCCTGTTGTGCGGCGACTCGAATCAGATCGTCCACCCGAATTTCTTTGCCTGGAGCCGCATCAAGAGCCTCTTCTGGGGTGACCCGGAGATCGCCGGCCGGCAGGAGCTGAAGGTGCTCGCGACTAACTTTCGAAACGGCGCGGAGGTGACGCGAGTCGCGAATACACTGCTCAAGGTCAAGCACCGACGGTTCGGCTCGATCGACCGGGAGAGCAATTTCCTGGTGAAAGCCGTGGGGGGGCTTGCGGGGCGGGTGGCGCTGCTTCAGGACAAGGAGGCTCAGCTGCGCGAGCTCGATGCGAAGATCCGTCAGTCGGCGCGGTTTGCGGTGCTCGTCATGCGCGAGGAGGACAAGGCCGAGGCGCGTGAGCGCTTCTCGACGCCTCTCATCTTCTCAGTGCAGGAAGCCAAGGGGCTCGAGTACGAGAGCATCCTGCTGTACCGATGCGTCTCGGGCTATCGGCGTCAGTTCGAAGAGATCGTGCAGGGCGTCTCTCAGGAGGATATCGCTGGGGACTCGCTGGAGTATGCCCGTGCGCGGGACAAGACGGATAAGTCGCTCGAGGTCTACAAGTTCTTCGTCAACGCCCTGTACGTGGCGATGACGCGTGCCGTGGAGAATCTTTATCTCATCGAGTCGGATGTCGGCCACGCGCTCCTGAAGCTCCTCGGCGTCCGCCCGGGCGGCGAGCTCAAGGTTGCGGCGCAGCAATCGACCGTCGAGGACTGGCAGAAGGAGGCCCGCCGCCTCGAGCTGCACGGCAAGCAGGAGCAGGCAGAGGCCATTCGCCGGACGATCCTGAAGACGAGCGCACCGCCCTGGCAGGTCTTCGACGAGCAGCATCTGCGCAGTACGCTCGATGCGGTGTTCCGCGAGCGGGTTCCAGGGGAGAAGCAGAAGCAACGCCTGTACGAGTGGGCCGCGGTGCACGATGAGCCGATGCTGGCCACGCGGCTGGCCGAGGAGGTCAACTATGGTCCGGCGCGCGCATTCCGTGAGAGCAGGCCGGCGGTTGCGCGCAAGCACTGGGTCAAGTACTCCGCCAGCTATTTCAAAGACATCCTCAAGGAATGCGAGCAGTACGGCCTCGAGCACCGCACGCAGGCCAATCTGACGCCCCTCATGGCAGCGTGCGCGGCCGGCAACGTGCCGCTCGTCGAGGCGCTGCTCGAGCGTGGTGCCGACCCGGAGGGTACCGATCACTACGGCCGCAACGCGCTGCACTGGGCAATGCGTTCGGCGTTCCGTGACGCGAAATTCGCGAAGGGCCCGTTCTTGGCGCTCTACGAGCGGATAGCTCCCGCGTGCATCGACGTCAAGGCCGGAGAGCGTCTGGTACGCATCGATCGGCACCAGTCGGAATATCTTCTCTTCCAGACGCTATGGGCGCTGCTCAAGGACCGTTTGGCGTACCCGCATCGCGGGCCGGGCGGCGCCTTCGATTCAGAGTCGGTGCTCAAGGCGTGGGAGCACTTTCCCGCGAGCGTGCTGCGACCCGAGCGCAATCGGCGCCAGCACGTATCCGGTGTGCTGGCGCGCAACGAAGTCAATCGGGACTACGCCTACAACCGAGCTCTGTTCCTGCGCGTCTCGCATGGCTTCTATCTACTGAGTCCCGCCCTAGAGGTGCGCCGCCGGCAACCCGAGGGAGAGACCTGGGTGCCGGTTAGCTTGGCGCTCAACCTGCCGCTCATCAAGGAGTTTGTCGTCGAGTACTACAAGCCGGCGCTCGAGCGGTACCTTGGTGGCGCAGGCCAGGCGCCCTGCCCGTCGGAGCCACCACGCGAGCGCGCCGAAGTATCCCGGCATTCTGTCGATTCGAGCGCGCAGGGGGCGGCTCGCGTCGAGGAGGGGTCGGAGTTGGAAGACAAGGCGCTCCGGCAGATGCTCGAAGGCGGTTCCGATGAGCCCAAATGGGGTACCCCCGAGGCTCGTCTACGAGAGATGGCGCGCCTGCAACTGCGGATCAACCAGCAGAGAAGGCGTAATAAACAGGGCTGAGGAAGGCCTGAGTCAGGCGCGGCGTCGAGAGCTACCGAAGGCCTAGACCGAATCAGACATAGCGGATCGGCTGCGTCAAGTGATGACGCGGATTGTCTACCGAAGGCTACTGAGAGCGGCAGAAAGCTGTTGTGGTTGGTATAATCCCGACGACCAGCTGGATCAGCCAGCGCTGATGCGGTGGGGGTACGGCTGGGGGCGGATAGACGATCGGTAAGATCGAATATCTTATGTTTTCAGTTCTGTAGCCGGGCACTTCGAGTCCCTCCCTTTCCACCAATAAATCAAAGAGTTACTTTCTCGCTCTTCGAGCCTGGCATTTGGCTGCCGCGCTCGGATCCACCGTTCGGTCTGAACAGGAAGAGCGAGAGAACGCACAAAGCAAAAACGTCACCGGAAACGATACCGCCGCGAATGGCGCTACATGCGCGTAATAGTCAGTCGACGTCCAGGGAAACGCGAACAGGTTTGGAAGCGGAATGACCAGGATGAAAGCGGCCGGGAAGGGGAGAGGTGCAACGAGCCACGCGTTGACTACCGAGAAGATGAGTCGCTTCAGGTTCGCCGAGATCTTGAGCGTTCGCAGTAGGTGGCGACTCACCGCTCCTGTGACGAGAAGGGGTAGCGCGAGCGCCAGCGACCACGCGAGCATGGCAGCTCGCGTGTTCTTCGCGGTGATTCGCCTGTATTCCCTCTGGTCAGTTGGCGGTGGGGTTTCCACTGTGCGTACTGAGGCGCCACATCGTTGCTTCAGCGCCGCCACCAGCCGTCTGTGGAAAGCGAGGCCGTAAGGGCCAAACCGTCCGGGACGCTCATCGTATATTGCCGCTTCTACGAAGTGACCGGATGTTGGCGCATAACTCAACGAAATTTCAGTCGGCACTCCATCAGTGTAGTTGGTCAAGACAACGCGTAGGTGATGCCGGCTGTTAAGGTAGGTATATTCCCTCTCCAGGCGGACCAGCTGTTCGCGCTTGACGCTCGGGGGCATGGAATTGTCCTGCTGGGTCATGGCAATCATTTCCTCGTACTTGCCGAGATCCTCAAATCCCTCACTGACCAAGACGTCATGCACGGTCTTCAATGCCGCCGGAAATGCTTTCGGTGTGACACCGTCGATGGTCACCCGGGCGGGCTCGAGCCGGTAGCCCTCGCCACATGCTGCAAGGATCGTCACGAGCAAGGGGGCGATCGCAATCAAGTGCCGAGGCATGGCCGCACCTTTTATCGTATAATTAGCTCATTCGCTAAATATCTTATCATTATTAGAGAATTAGTTAATCAGCTAAGTATTTTGAGGCGTCCAATGTCGCTGGATCACGTATTCGAAGCGCTCTCGTCCACCGTGCGGCGCAAAATTCTGGCGTACCTGGCGGCGACCGATCTCACAGCGGGTGAGATCGCCGCGCGCTTCAACATCTCGAAACCCTCAATCTCGAAGCACCTCTCCGTTCTCGAGAATGCTGGCCTGATTTCGAGCGAACGAAAAGGGCAGTTCATCCATTACAGCTTGGTTCGAGATAACCTCGTAAATACCCTCAATGGGTACATTCAGGAAGTCTGCCCGGTGTCGCGACCGCTGAAGCGTGAAAGCGCGCGGCTGGCAAAGGGAAAGAGTTAGGATCGGAGCATGTAGCTGAAACGCGCTAACGTTCCCGGCAGTACTGTTTGGACGTACTAAGCCGACGTGTTAACCGGCGTCTGCTGATTCTCGCTTCGAACCTTTTGCTATTGAAGGTCGAAGAGTCAAGTGTTACAAGGGCGCGACTCGTCGTGTGGCTGCAAGTGCGTGCGGCAGAAGGCCAGTGTGGCAAAATCGGGGCAAACATCTTTCGCTTCCATCGAGCACATTACCCGCTCGATCCTCGTTCTACGTGGGCAGCGAGTCCTGCTCGACGTCGAGCTTGCGGATCTTTATGGCGTGGCAACCAAAGCCCTACTTCAGGCCGTAAGGCGTAATCGGGAGCGCTTCCCGGAAGACTTCATGATCCAGCTTAACGACGCAGAGTGGGCCATCTTGAGGTCACAAACTGTGACCTCAAGTGCCCTGCACGGCGGGCGGCGCTACCCGCCGTACGCCTTCACTGAACAGGGCGTCGCCATGCTCTCATCGGTTCTCAGAAGCCGCGCGGCGATTGCAGTTAACGTACAGATCATGCGTGCCTTCGTACGCATGCGTGAGCTGCTGGCGTCCAATACAGCGCTTGCGCGCAAGCTCGATGAGCTCGAGCGCAAATATCAGCATCACGACGAAGCGATCAAGGCCATACTCTCGGCTATCCGCGAATTGATGACCCCGGCGGCTCCGAAGCACCGCCCGATCGGCTTTACCGCCAACTTCGGAGCCGCCAAATAAGAGTGCTCAAGAAGCCTGGCGGCTGCTGATCGAACCGATCTGCGCAGCGGAGGACGCGCAGCTGGGGCCGCGCAAACGTCGGGCCATTTCGGCAGACCAGATCTCGGACCGCGGCGCTCTGTGAAGCGAAGGTCCCCGAGCGCTTCGCGGACCTCGATGGCGAGCTCAAAAACTGGAAGCCGTGACTTCTCTCATGGGTCCTCTGGCACATCGACGGAAAGTTCGCGGCCGCATCCCGTAAGTGCTTGTACTTCAAAGGGCCACAAACGTAAGCCCTCCAGCATCCCCGTTCTTTCGCCCGTGATTTGATAGCTCGATGCTCCTGGGAGCGGCAATCGGCCGCATGCCGAGGGCATGATGATGAGCGATGAGACGCGAGGAGAGCTGACGCTGGGGCAGCAGCGCTTCCT
>DASVAI010000387.1:0-5203 GCA_036376445.1 Acidobacteriaceae bacterium | reverse complement strand
AGATGAACGTCAATCCGCGTGTTCTTCCAGTTGGTCGGGGTGACGGGTACGCGGGTGACGGCGAAGTGGCTGTCTTTGTCGAGGTGGCCGAGAAGTCCATAGCCGAAGGAGACGCGATCGATGAGACGGCCGTGGATGCCGCATAGCCGGTTGTCCGGCTCGTGAATAAGGATGACGCCGGTCAGCCCGTGCACGATGCGTTCGTCATAGGTGGATGGATTGAAGGCGGGGTTTGGACGGAAGGCGATACGGGTGCATTCGCCATCTATCCCATCCGCAGAAAAGAGAAATGCCTTGGGCATGATGTCGAGCAGCTTGCCGAGGCGGATTTCGTCGGCTCTGCGCTCGGCATTCGCGGCCTGGAGGTCGGAAGGATCGGCAACCAGCTTCGCGATGCGCTCGTTCTCCTCGGCCGCGCGGTCGCCGGTAAGCGGCTTGCCGTCCTCGGCTATGAGGCGGCGCAACATGCCCTCCGGGGTTTCTGCGATCTTCTCCTTCCACAGATGACCGCCGGTGCGGTCGGAGCGCTCGAATGAGGTGTAACGGAAATACGTGCGATCCTGCCGCGCCTGTCTTTCGTTGTTTACCATGGCCGTCACTATTTGCACGGGACTCAGGGGCTGCGCGACGCAGGACAGCCCCGCGGCCATCGCCATCAGAGCCGCTAACAGCCTGCAGAAGGGAGCGAGGGATTTCGCGATCAATCGGCTCTTACCGGTGTGCCCTGAGGACTGAAGGCGATCTCGCGCCGCTTTCCGTTGTTCCCGATCGTGGTTCCGTAGCTCGCGATGGTACTTCCCTCGTAATAGATTCAATGTCCTGGCCGGCCTTCACCTGCTGGGAGACTTTGCCGTCCCCATTTCTTTGACGCACCCGCAGACGGTTGCGTCCCCCTGCTTCTGTTTTGCCTTGTTCATCACTTGGCAGGTCATAGATTGAGCTTGCGGCGGGGCTGCTTAAAGCGAACTGAAACACTAATGGATGGCATGCATCAGCAGCATGTAATCGATCCAGAAGAGGATCGCCAGCCCGCAGACGATAAAGATGTATTGCCGTGTGCGATTGCGGCGAGGTTCCCAGCGCTTCATTCTGCATCAGCTTACACGGCGCGGCAAACGTGGATTGTTTCTGGACACCTGGCCATCGGAAAGCGGACAGCAGGGCAGGCGAGGGTCAGACCTGGCCTTTGCAAAATCATAGAGTTAGCGCATCAATCCATTGGCAATCGGCGTGCGTATGTAGCTGCAAGGGCCAACGTTCGTTCTACCAGGGAGCGATCATGCACACGCTGCTGCAGGACCTTCGCTATGCTCTGCGTCAACTGATTCACAACCCCGGATTCGCGCTGGCGGCCATCGTGTCGCTGATGCTCGGCATTGGCGCGACGGTCGCGGTCTTTAGCGTGATATGGGCCGTGCTGATGAATCCGTATCCGTACCGCGCATCGGACCGCATGGCGCATATGCGGCCGGTGGACAAATCCGGCCAGGAGCAATTCATCGGGCTGACCGCGCAGCAGTGGCAGATCATCCGCCGTGCTGCACCGGTAGAGGATGCGTTCATTTCCGACCAGTGGAGCCTGACGGTAACCGGGCACGACCTGCCGGAGGACGTTCAGGGCGACTACATGAGCTCCAACACATTCGAGTTTATGGGCGTGCCGCCGGTCCTCGGACGCGGACTGCTGCCTTCCGATTCCATCGATGGGCGGGACCCGCAACCGGTGGTGGTGCTGGGCTACAAGTTCTGGCAGCGGCATTATGGCGGCGATCCCGATGTTCTGGGGAAAACGCTGCAGCTTGTGCGGAAGAACTACACCATCGTCGGCGTAGCTGCGCCGCGCTTTACCTGGGATGACGGCGATGTCTACCTGCCGCTGAAGGTGACGCAGGACCCGGTACGCGCTTACTACGTAGGACTGCGGCTGAAGCCGGGCGTGTCGCATGAAGCCGCGGCCTCCGCGCTGACGCCTCTCATTCGCGAATTCCAGAAGCAGACACCCAATCACTTCCCGAAGGAGGCGTATACCTTCCGCATCGTCGGGCTGAACGATGAGTTCGTGAAGAAATTGGGCGGAACGCTGGCCCTGCTGTTCAGCGCGGTGGCTTTGCTGCTGGCGATCGGTTGCGCGAATGTCTCGATCCTGCTGCTGGCGCGCGGCACGGCGCGGCAGCACGAGCTGGCGCTGCGCACCGCAGTGGGCGCTACTCGCAATCGTCTTGTGCAGCAATTGCTAACTGAGGCGCTGCTGATTTCCTCCGCTGGAGCATCGCTGGGCGTGCTGCTCGCCTTCAAGGCGGTCGACATCATTGTGAAAATGCTGCCGGATTACTCCTTTCCGCACGAAGCGGCGATCGGGGTGAACCTGCCGGTGCTCGTGTTCAGTGTGGGGATCGCGCTGCTTACCGGTGTCCTGTTCGGGCTATGGCCGGCGCTGCGGCTGTCGCGGCCTGATGTCGGTCAGGTGATGCAGTCCGGCTCGCGCAAGATTGCGGGCCGGCTCGGCGGGCGCGCGACGAACAATATGCTGATTGCCTGCCAGATTGCACTGACACTGCTAATGCTGGCCGGCGCGGGCGCATCGATCCAGGGTTTCCTGCGGACGATGCACAGGCCCCTGGGCTATGACCCGCACAACGTGATGTCGGTGGGCATCCCGGTCCATGACGGAACGTACAAGACATGGGGCGAGCGCGCCACGTACTTCGATCAGTTACAGAAGAAGGCAGCCACGGTGCCTGGCGTGACCATGACCGCCATCTCGAGCAACGCGACGCCTCCGAACAATGGATTCGAAACGCACATCGACTTTCTCGGCAAGACCGCGCAGGATGAGCAGAAGGCTCGCGTGAACTTCGTGAGCCCTTCGTACTTTCCGGTGTTGCATGTCCCGCTGGCGCAGGGACGCATCTGGGATGAGACGGAGACAAGCAACGGAGCGCATGTCGCGGTGGTCAATCAAACGCTGGCGCGGCGTTATTTCCCGAATGGCGATGCGATCGGGCATTCACTGAGAGCGCACGAGCTCGTGAGCCAACCGCCCTATATCCTGGCCGCACGTGATGGGAATGGATGGCTGCAGATTGTCGGGATCGCGGCGGACAAGCTCGATGACGGGCTGAGCAAGCCTATCAAGCCGGAGGTCTTTGTCCCATACACGATTTCGATGGGGATGTATACGCAGCTGCTGGTGCGGTCCGGCGCTTCTCCGCTGACCCTGGTACATGCCGTAGGCGCGAAGGTGAACTCGGTTGATTCCGATCAGCAGGTGAACGGTGTCGTGCTGGATCTGGAGCACTGGATTACGACCCAGCCGGAGATACAGCAGGAGCACCTGGTGGCATGGCTCTTCGGACTCTTTGCGGCACTCGGGTTGGTCCTGGCCGGAGTCGGGCTGTATAGCGTGGTCTCGTACACGGTGGCGCAGCGCACGGGTGAGTTCGGCGTACGGATGGCGCTGGGTGCCCCACGTGCTCACGTGCTGCGAATCGTCTTCCAGTCAACGGCATTGAGTGTGGGGTCGGGGATCGCGGCCGGACTGGTGCTGACGCTGTCGCTGCAGAAAGTGCTGGCGCATTGGGCAGAGGGAAGTTCGCGCGACCCATTGGTGGTGATGGGTGCGGCGCTGCTGCTCGCGGCAGTGGCGGTGGCGGCGTCTGCGCTGCCGGCGCGCCGGGCTGCCCGGGTGGATCCTGCGCTGGCGCTTCGTAACTAGCCTTATAAGAGCAGTTAAGGGCAGTTAAATATCCACGCGGCCCCTTGGGATTTCTCGATAAGTCGATGACGGCGCGGTACCTTCCTGCCCCTAAGTGCAGCGATAAGTGCCTTCCGTGCATGTTGCGGCGACGAGTTAGTGCTCTCATGAAGGTGACCTCCCCAGTCCCGGAGTTAAATCTCTTGACTGACATCGGATCGCGTGCCGTATCCTAGGGATTACCCCAATGGGACGTCTGGAGGTGTAGTTCATTGGCAGAGGTTCGTGTGCAGGAAGGCGAGCCGCTCGAGAATGCATTGCGTCGATTCAAGCGGAAGGTGCAGCAGGAGGACATCATCAAGGAAGTCAAGCGTCACTCCTTCTACCTGAAGCCCGGTGAGCGGAAGCGCGTGAAGGAAGCATTGGCGCGGAAACGCAACCGGAAAAAGGCGCGCAAAGAGCAGGACTAAGCACAACAGCATCGCCCGGGCCCGCAGACTGCGTAAGACAATCGCGGGCCCTCGGTGTCTGTGGCTCACCCCAGCACGAAAGCGGCGTACCCCTCCGCCAGGTTTGTCTCCCCCGACACGCAGTAGCAGCAAGCCGCTCCGGCGGCCGGGCCAGGTAAGTTTGGTGATTTTCCGAGGAGGGCGGGAGGTTGCCGCCGGCATTGAGCAGCGGCAAACAACCGGGTCATGGAATTCCAGGACAAGGTACTCAGGTGTGTCGATTGCGGAAAAGATTTCATCTTTACCGCGGGTGAGCAGCTTTTTTTTCACGACAAGCAGTTTCACAACGATCCCAAGCGCTGTAAGGCGTGCAAGCTGAAGAGGGGCGGCGGCTCCAGCGTCCGGGCGGAAACCCGGACGCACTGCTCGGTGTGCGGGCAGGAGACCACGGTCCCCTTCCGCCCGACGCAGGGACGGCCGGTGCTGTGCCGCTCTTGTTTCGAGCAGAATCGGCGAGTTGCGCCTGCGGGGCAGCCGGCAGAATCCAGTGGGAACGACGCCGTCGTTGCAGCGATGGCGCCCGCAACGCCGGCGGCAGTCGAAGATCCGGTGGTGAAGTCGGCCGGCTGATCGGGATCCGAGAGTGTGGTGAAACGAGGGCGTGGGTTGACCCGGGGGGCGGATTGTGCGCCCTGAATCCCGCTCCTTGCGGGAGCTATGTCCCTATCAGAAAACGCAGCACGAGAGGGTATGCCTCTAGAGCATTTTTTTGAATGCTGTGGAGTGGCGTGGCTTTTCTTCACGGAAAGCCACGGGAACATTCCTTTACCCCTCTACACCCCGCAAGAAGAACGCGCTACTCAGACGCGGCGACCTTGCGCCGGCCGGCGGCGGGCTTGCGTGAAGTCGATGCCGCAACGTAATCCGGCTGGACGCTCTGCTTTGCTTTCTGCTTCTTGTCTTCGTGGGTGACGAGCAGAGCTTCGATCTGCAGCAGCAAGTCGTTGGTATTCATCGGCTTGACGAGCATCTGGTCGGCGCCGGCGCTCTCCAATTCCTC
>DASVAI010000384.1:0-2616 GCA_036376445.1 Acidobacteriaceae bacterium | reverse complement strand
GGTCCCAGATACAGCGGTACTGACATCAGCGCCGGGAGCTTCAATTTCTCCTCGCCCAGTTCCGGCGGCTTGCCCGATGCGCCGATGGTCCAGTCAAAATCGATCATGCCATTCACGTTCTGATTGCTGAAGTCGAACCGGTTCACCTGGCTGTTGTTTACCGTCAGCGCTAGCGAGGACTCAAAGTTCTTTACATATCCCTTGCCGGTGATGGTCGCGTCCAGGTCGCCGCTTCTCGTCAGGTCCACCTGGAAGTCCACTTTGTCCGGACTGAAGTCCGTGTCGTACTTGATATGCCATCCTTCCTCCTCTTCTTCCTTGGCTTGCTGCTCGGCATATACGGGTGGCGGCGATAGCCAGAAAAGCAACGGGTGATTTGCTGAACTCGCGCTGCGAGGAGAGAGCGCCTGCACCTGTCGGTTATGTATCTCCAGAAAATTCACCGGCGTGTGCCAGCGGATATCCGCATCTTTAAACAGCCTGTTGAGTGGCGCCTGTTCTGTGCCGACGATCAGCCGCGGCCCGTCTGTCGCAATGGCCAGAACTTTCTTGAAGTTCACGCCTTCGAAGAACACAACGTTGCCTGGCTTCAGCTTCTCGCGCAACTCCGGCGCATCGGTGAAGACATAAATGTCGTGGTCGCGATTCACTCCTACCAGATATTGCTTTATCGTCGGCGCACTTACGTGGACAACGTCTTCCGCATAAGTCACCTCATACTTCGTCCCAGGCTGCTTCGACAGGTCGATTCCAGCCGGCATATCCAGAATGGTCTCCGGAGCAGCTCCTCCACCAATCACCGCGGCCGGCGAAGCAATCGCGGGAGCGGCCGCTATCTCGCTGCCGCGATTGCTGCGGCAGGAAATAAGCAACAGGCCAGCGCACAATAACGGCAGCACGATCAGTAACACGGTGCGCCGTATCTGCGATTTCCGCGCCGGCCATAAGCCTTGCGAAACACACGATGCATGGTTCATAGCTCCTCGATTTACGAACAGAGCTGTTCAGTGAGCCGGGGCCCCTGCGGGAACCTGGAATGACCACGCCGCGTCAAAGATCATGCCGTCGCCCTGGCCTCGCATGATGTCCGCCCCGGAAAATTGCTTCGACTTCGAGACCGGCCGGAGCACTACGCCGTACTCGCCGGCCAGCAGCGGCGACGCCGGCGAGATGCGAAACTGTCCCTTTCCCAGCTCCTGTTTCTCGATCGCGACGCGGTCCTCGATGAAGTTCGAATACACCTGCCAGTCCGCCACCGGATTCGAATGTGCATTCTCCTTGCCCTGCGTCGCGCCCAGCAACCGCACTGAGTTTCCGGAGGGCGTGAGCTTGATGATCGCGGGCTCATAGTCGTCGGGGTTCACGCCTGGCACCCCAGCCACGTTCACCATGAAAGCCGGCGAGGTCGTTGGCGCAATGTTCGTAGAAGAGGCGCCGGGAATGCCCCACACATATGTCACGCCGGAAGACTGGTGCCGTCTCATCGTCCCGGCCATAAGTCCACCGGCAGAGCCGGCCGCGATGTACCCGGCCGGCGACGACACATGGCTCGCCGCCTCCCACGCCGACGCGTTCACGCCCGTCTGCACTGCCTGGTTCACCATCGTGTCTCCGGAAAGGCTGCTCAATGAGGTAGGCTTGGCCTTCGTCTGGGCAAGCTGCACCTTCTCGAGCGTGAGCTCTCGCGGTGTGCCATTCAACAGCAGCGCCACTGACGGGAGAGAAGCAGGCACCGCGCTTGTGGCGGCCGGGGGCGCGTTAGGGCCCGGACTGGGATGCATCGTATTGCTCGCGGCAATGGCCGCCTCCAGTTCGCTCTGTGTCACCCCGGCCTTGTGCAGGGCGATGAGTCCGTCACTGGAAAGGTCGAAGGCTGGCGTGCTTGAGCGAATCGAGGCGATGATCGCCGATTCAGGCACTCCTGCCTGTACCAGCTTCACCAGATCGGTGTTGTTCATCGGGTGTTGCTGCTGCGCCATGAGCGTTGGCGCAGGCACAGCAGCAAGGGTGAGAACCAAAAGCAGAAAGCGATACAAAAGCATGGCGGAGATCCTTCCCGTTATGCGAGTTGCACAAAGGGAATAGGGGGCCTCGCGCTTCTCCGTCAAGAGACTTACCCGTGATATCCACCTGACTGGCTAAGTCATACAAAGAGCGAAGACTAGGGCGAGATATGAGCGCACCGTTTCAGTGCATGGCGGCGCGTTCCACTGCTGCCTTACGGGCCAGCCGCTCATAGCCGCGTGCCCGGGTTTCGCTTTCAACCGCCCGCAGGTCTGCGCCTGCGTCCTCCCGGCCCGCCGCCGTCTCGATGTCGGCCAGCACCAGCCGGGCCTCGTATTCCGTCTGAAAGTATCCGAACCTGTGCGCCTCCTGAACCGCGGAGCGCACCCGCGTCATCTGCCTCAGCGCGGAGTTACGCACAGCCTGCCCATGCTTCGCAATTGCCAGATCCAGCCGCGCTTCTTCCAACGAGTTCTCAAGCCGAAGCCATGGGTCGGGATAGTTGCCACGCAGCGCCTCCGCGCGATGCAGCGCAGCGGCAGCGTCGTCCAGCTTGCCTTCTTCCTGCAGCGCCATTGCTAGCATCCGCGCCGCTTCGCTCGCCGACACCTT
>DASVAI010000365.1:0-2954 GCA_036376445.1 Acidobacteriaceae bacterium | reverse complement strand
TTCTTCAAATTGGCCCAGCCGCTGGAGTGGCGCGCGATGCGCGGCCCGGTCAGCACTGTCGGCGAGCTTGACTGCGTTTCACCCCTGGATTTCTGGAACGGGTTCTTGAACACTGAAAATCGGCGTCCCCTGCGCCTCTGCTGCGACTTCCTACTTCTTCTCCTGCGCCTGCTGGGCCTTGGCTGCGTTCTGCACCAGGTCGACCTTGCCCTTGAAGTTCGCGTTCTCTTCGATCGAAAGCCGCGCCGCGGTCAGGTCGCCGGTCAGCGTCGAGCCCTGGCGCAACTCTACCTTGCCGGATGCACGCACATCGCCCTGCAGCGTCCCCACGACCACAATGTCGCGCGCCGATACGTTCGCCGATACCTTCGCGTTCTGCCCGATCGTCAGGCGGCTGTCATTGAGCGTGATCGTTCCTTCCACCACGCCGTCTACAATCAGATCCTCGCTACCGTTCACCTCGCCGCGGATCTGCACCGACTTCCCGATTACCGCCGCGCCGGACTCGCCTGCCGCCATAGCTCGCATCTCCTCAAAGAAAGGCCTCACCGCATTGCACGCGGCGTTCGTTCTTGAGCGAACTATACGCAACCGTCATCGGCATCGCAACCCTCCGCGCGCTCTTCGGGTCTAATGAGAAGAGAAAACTATCGCGTGCTGCTACCCTTGGCTGAAATCGCTGCACGCTCGCGATCTGGCGGTCGATGCGGATATGGCCGTTCTTTTTCGAGGAGATGTTGCTTGTACGGATTCGCTCTCTTTCACCGAATTCACACTCTTCTGCCCACGCTTCTCATCCTCTCCTGCGTAGCGCGCATGCATGCGCAGGCTCCTCCAGAAGATTCCGTCGCGCTCGTCCGCGCCGCATCATGGAACGAGCTCCACTCGTCAAACCATGAGCACCCCTTCCGCTTCCGGCTGCGCAAGCAGGATGAAACAGGCAGCACCACCAAAGACATCGTCGAAACCAAAGACGGCGATGTCGCGCGACTCGTCGCCGTCAACGATGAGCCGCTCACTCCCGATCGCGCAAAGGCAGAGCGCGCGCGGCTCGATAACCTCCTCGCGCATCCGGAGCTGCAAACGCGCCGCCACAAGAAGGAGCAGGAAGACAACAACCGATCCAACGAAATGGTCCGCCTCCTCCCGGATGCCTTCCTCTACACCTATCGCGACATCGTCCAGGGGCCCAGCGGTCCCGCATGGCGGCTCACCTTTGTGCCCAATGACAAGTTCATCCCGCCCGATCGCGAAGCCCAGGTCTACCACGGCATGGCCGGCGAGCTATGGATCGACTGCCGCCAGAAGCGCCTCGCGCGACTCGATGCTCACCTCATCGCGGACGTCAACTTCGGTTGGGGCGTCATCGGCCGGCTCTACAAGGGCGGCACCATCCTGGTGAAGCAGGAGGACGTGGGCGAAAACCATTGGGAGAACATCCAGCTCAAGCTCAATCTCACCGGCAAGATCCTCATGGTTCACAGCGTCACCTTTCAGACGACAGAGGACAGCACCGACTTCAAGCCGGTCAGCAATACCCTCACCTATCAGGACGCCATCCGCATGCTCGAAAGTGAATAAGCCGAAGCTCGTCACAATTCGGAACTTGTGTGAACCCGAAGCACGTCCCATGCGTAGCACCTGAGGACAAGAGAGGTCCGCATGCTTCTCGCACATCTCCGGCAGGCGCTGCTTCGTCTTCTTCACGCTCCCCTCTTCACCATCATTGCCGTGCTCACGCTCACGCTCGGCATCGGCGCAAACACCGCCATCTTCAGCGTGGTGCAGGGCGTGCTCCTGCATCCTGCCGGCGTCGAAGATCCCGCAACCCTCGCCGCCTTTCACGCGCGCTACACGCAGCTCAACCTGCCCAGTATCGGCGTCTCCGCGCCCGACCAGGCCGACGCCGCGTCGCTTCACTCGCTCGTCTCCTCCTCTGCCATGTACGACGAGCAAAGCTTCAACGCGCAGCAGGACGGCCGCACCGTGCACCTGCTCGCCGCGGAAGTCACCTGGCCATGGTTCCAGACCTTCGGCGCGCAGCCCATCCTCGGCCGCACCTTTCATCCGGAAGACGATCAGAAAGGCGCCGGCCGCGTCGCGGTGCTCAGCTACAGCGCATGGCAGCGCCTCTTCGGCGGACAGCACAATGCCATCGGCGAATCGCTCGTCCTCGACGGCCAGCCTTACCAAATCATCGGCGTCATGCGCAGCGACTTCGACTGGCCGCGCAGCCGCGATCTGTGGGTGCCGCTCGGCCTTCCGCCCACCGCCTACGGTCCCCACGAACGCTACAACGAGTTCTATTCGAGCGTCGTCCGCCTGCGCCCCGGCGTCTCCGTCGCGCAGTTCAACGCCGCCATCGATCAGAAGCATCTTGAGCAGATTCGCCGCGAAGGCTCCGGCAGCTTCGGCAAGAGCGCCGGCTGGAACATGTTCGCCGAGCCCTGGACCAACAACGCTGCAGGCGACCTGCGCAAGCCGCTCCTCGCGCTCTTCGCCGTCGTCGTCGGCGTGCTGCTCATCGCCTGCCTCAACGTCGCCGGACTCTTCCTCGCCCGCGCATCGGCACGCTCCCGCGAGCTCGCGCTCCGTGTCGCGCTCGGAGCGTCGCGCTCGCAGATCGCATCGCTCTTCATCACCGAAGTCCTGCTGCTTGCCGGCTTCGCCACGCTGCTCGGCATCTTCGCCGGCCCGCTGCTCGGCCGCCTCATCCTCCGCGCCATCCCGCACGACCTCGCCGCCGGCTTCACCATTCATACCGATCTGCGTCTCGTACTCGCCGCCGCCGCAATCGGCCTGCTCTCCGCTCTTTGCGCCGGCATGGCGCCGGTGTGGAGCATCGTGCGCCAGCGCCGCTCTCTCCGTCTTACGGATGGTCTCCGCACATCCACCGGAGCCTCCGGCAAACAGCGCCTCCGCGCTATCCTCGTCGCCAGCGAAATGGCGATCGC
>DASVAI010000349.1:0-3731 GCA_036376445.1 Acidobacteriaceae bacterium | reverse complement strand
ACATCGCCCGGCATGGTGACACGTATTGATGCCCTGGTTCCCTCCCCCGAGGCCGCGCGCAGCGAAGCCGATCGCAAGAGCTTCGCGCGCGCCCTCGAATATATGGACCTGAAGCCGGGCGTTCGCATGGAAGATATCGCGGTGGATCGCGTCTTCATCGGCTCGTGCACGAACGGGCGCATCAATGATCTGCGCGCTGCTGCCGCTGTGGTGAGGGGGCATCGCGTGGCGACCACAGTGCGCGCCATGGTTGTGCCGGGCTCGCAGCATGTGAAGAAGCAGGCGGAAGAGGAAGGACTGGACCGGATCTTTCGCGCGGCGGGGTTTGAGTGGCGCGAGCCCGGATGTTCGATGTGCCTGGGCATGAACCCGGACATCCTGCAGCCAGGCGAGCGCTGCGCCTCCACCAGCAACCGCAATTTCGAGGGCCGTCAGGGGCGCGGGGGGCGCACGCATCTGCTCTCGCCCGCTATGGCAGCGGCTGCCGCGGTGACCGGCCACCTGACCGATATTCGCAAATGGCCTGCGGACGAACCAGCGGCGGAACCGGCGTTTGCCCAGGGAGGTGCACGCTGATGGAACCTATTCGCAAGATTACCAGCCACGCCGCGCCGCTGCCGTTCCCGAACATCGATACGGACCAGATCATCCCGAAGCAGTTTTTGAAACGCATCGAGCGCACGGGATATGAAGACTTTCTCTTCTATGACTGGCGTTACAAGCTGGACATTCCTGACCACGTCGAACCAAACCCGGAGTTCGTGCTGAACAAGCCGGAGTACCAGGGCGCGAAAATCCTGATCGCGGAAAAGAACTTCGGCTGCGGGTCCTCGCGCGAGCATGCTGCCTGGGCCATCCAGCAGTATGGGTTCCGCGCTGTGATTGCGCCTTCGTTCGCGGACATTTTCTTTTCGAATGCGGGTAAGAACGGCATTGTGCTGGCGCGGCTCACTGATGATGAAGTGAAGACGCTGCTTGCGCGCTCGATCGAGAATCCGAAGCACCAGATCACAATCGATCTCGAGCGGCAGACGGTCACGGACGAGTTGGGCTTTCAGGCGCGGTTTGAGATCGATGCTTTCCGCAAGGAATGCCTGCTGAACGGTCTCGATGACATCGGGCTGACGCTGCGCCATGCGGCGGCGCTCGACAGCTACGAAACGAAACACAACAACGCCTTCTGGTCTGCACCCAAGCCGGCCGTCACCGCAATCGCTACCTCGGAGAAACGCTAGTCGAATGCCTCAAGAGAAGACAGCCAGCAATGGCATCGCACCCGGCAAGAAGAACTCTGTCGCCATTACGGAAGGCGCTTCGCGCGCGGCGGCGCGCGCTTTCTTTCGCGGCGTCGGGTTTACGAAAGAAGACCTGCATAAGCCGATCATCGGGATCGCCAACACCTGGACTGAGATCGGTACCTGCAACTTTCATCTGCGCGAGATTGCCGAGGCAGTGAAGCAGGGCGTGCGCGAGGCAGGCGGGACGCCGATGGAATTCAACACCATCACGATCTCTGACGGCATCACGATGGGGACGCCGGGCATGAAGGCTTCCTTGATCTCGCGCGAGGTGATTGCCGACTCAGTTGAGCTGGTGGCGCGTGGCAATCTGTTTGACGGCATTATTTGTATCGCCGGTTGTGACAAGAACATGCCGGGCACCATTATGGCGATGTGCCGGCTGGATATTCCGGGGCTGATGCTCTTCGGCGGCTCGATCGCTCCGGGCAAGCTGAAGCAGGCGGACGGCTCGGTCGTCGACATCACGATCCAGAATGTGTTTGAGGCGATTGGATCGCATGCCGCCGGCAAGATTACGGACGATCAGCTTGAAGCGGTGGAAGCCGCGGCCTGCCCGGGACCGGGCGCGTGCGGCGGCCAGTTCACGGCGAACACCATGGCGATGGCGGGAGAGTTCCTGGGCATTTCGCCGATCCAGATCACCGGCGTACCAGCGATGGCGGCGGGCAAAGCAGATGCCAGCCGCGAGGCGGGCAGGCTGATTATGGAGATGGTGCGCAACGATCTGCGTCCATCGAAGATCATCACACGCGAGGCGCTGGAGAACGCGATCACGGCGGTCTGCGCGTCGGGGGGATCGACGAATGCGGTGCTCCACCTGATCGCGATCGCGAAGGAGATGGGGCTGAAGCTCAGTGTCGATGACTTTGATCGCATCAGCGAAAAGACGCCGCTGATCTGCGACCTGACGCCGGGCGGCAAGTATGTCGCGAAAGATTACCAGGATGCCGGCGGCTCGCGTGTGCTGGCGAAACGGCTGGTGGATCGCGGACTGCTCCACGAAACCATGACGGTTACAGGCAAGACGCTGCGCCAGGAAGCGGCGACAGCGGTGGAGACGCCGGGGCAGGTGGTGATCCGGCGGTGGGATGATGCGCTGAAGCCGGTGGGTGGCCTCGTGATCCTGAAGGGCAACCTTGCGCCGGAGGGTTGCGTGGTGAAGATCGCCGGGCATGAGCGCGTCTTCCATCGCGGCACGGCGCGCGTCTTCGAGAGCGAGGACGACTGCTTCGCGGCGGTCGAGTCGGGCAAGATCAATCCAAACGACGTGCTGGTCATCCGCTATGAAGGTCCGCGCGGCGGGCCCGGCATGCGCGAAATGCTGGCGGTGACGGCGGCGATCAAGGGCATTCCCGAGCTTTCCGAGACGGTCGCCCTGCTCACCGATGGCCGCTTTTCCGGCGCGACCCGCGGGCTGATGGCGGGGCACGTCGCGCCTGAAGCGCAGCTTGGCGGGCCGATTGCCGCAGTACGCGAAGGCGACTCGATCGTCTTCGATATTCCCAACCGCAAGCTCACGCTGGAAGTTCCCGATGCAGAGATTGCGGCGCGGCTGAAGGCGTGGAAGGCGCCGGAGCCGCGTTACAAATCGGGCGTATTCCGCAAGTACGCGGACAGTGTCACGTCTGCATCTCTGGGCGCAGTCACCACTGTTTGATTGTAGAGAAAGGATGAGCCGATGAGCACGCAGCAACCCCAGGCTGGCGCAGGTCCCACGCAACTGACAGGCTCGGAGATCGTGTGGGCGACGCTCGAAGGAGAAGGCGTCCGCGAGGTCTTCGGCTATCCCGGCGGCGCGATTCTGCCCATCTACGACGCGCTGCGCAAGTTTCCTATTCGGCATGTGCTGGTTCGGCATGAGCAGGGCGCGGCACATATGGCCGATGGCTACGCGCGCGCGTCTGGCCGTGTGGGCGTGTGCATGGCGACCAGCGGACCGGGCGCGACGAACCTCGTTACCGGCATCGCGACCGCGATGCTCGACTCGGTACCGATCGTCGCGATTACAGGACAGGTTTCATCGAAAGTGCTGGGGTCCGATGCGTTTCAGGAAGTCGACATCACGGGCATCACGCTGCCTATTACGAAGCACAATTTTCTGGTGACGCGCGCGGAAGACATTGCGCCGGCGATCCGGCTTGCATTTCAGATTGCGACTTCCGGCCGGCCGGGCCCGGTGCTGATTGACATCACCAAGGATGCCCAGCAGGCGAGCGCGCCGTTTGACTTCGCCGACTGTGCGCCATGCGCGGCGCGGCCGCATCCCATGCTACGGGCGGAGTCCAGCGCGATCCGTGAAGCCGTCGCGCTGATTCAATCTGCGAAGCGGCCGGTGATTCTTGCGGGCCACGGCATCACGCATTCCGGCGCGGAGCAGCAGGTGCTCGCCTTCGCCGAGTCACAGCAGATTCCGGTGGCTTCCACACTGCT
>DASVAI010000452.1:0-5536 GCA_036376445.1 Acidobacteriaceae bacterium | reverse complement strand
TGGTGCTTCTGGCCATACAAGAAGATGGAAGCGACGTCTTCATTTGTTGCGTTCCCCAAGCCGGAGCACTGGGACGCGATTGTGAAGTATTCGACGGAGCGGCATGGCCTGGGCGGTACGGAGAAGCAGCTTGCGCTGCGGCCTTCGCTCGAAGATTCGGCGGCGGCGCTGAAGCAGTTGTTGGAGAACGTGAAGCTGGCGAAGTGTCGGGTGAATACGGGTTATATCGAGGCGTTGGGATTGAAGGTCCCGGCGGGTGGGGTGCCGGAGAAGTGATCGGACTAGGGCACAATCAATTGATGGCGCTGTCAGTGAACAGCCGAGTGGTAAGGACCCGCGTCGCTGACCATTCGCACTCGCCTCGGCTGGCACCTGTTCCGAAGACGGGTCAGTATTGGTGCCAAACCCCACTCATTCAGCGGACAAGTAGGTTATCATCATATTTGATGACAGGGTTATCAGACTTGACCACTTCGAAGCTCACATCCTCCTGTGTGCAAGTCGCGCAACTCACTTCTAGCTGGTGCACTCCTATCCATTTCATCTGGATGGACTGATTCCCATTAACCTGAAGTATGATCAGCCCGTGTGTATCGCTGTCGGGAACTCCAGATGCTCGCAGACTTACCAACGTTAATCCGTTTCTGACGGTGCCAATGTCACGTCTCGAAAGCGTAGCGATATAGTTGGTCGTCGAAACCTGGGATACGATCTCGTTCGGTCGTGATAGACAGCCTGTTAAGCCAACGTACAAAGGCAATAACACGATTAGGTTTTTTGCGCCCTTCACTTGCATCAGTAGTGACACCCCATCTTCCAAGCACCTATACGAAGCTTAATTTGGGCCTGGTCTTCTGGTTGATGGCGTAATATGTCCGCGTCGCCACAGGCCACGGCTCCGTTCGGGATGGCCATTCCTTCGGTTACAGCTTCGCTGCGATGTCACTCGCCCACCCTACGCTTCGCGTAGGATGGGGCACCCGGTTGTGTCCTGGCTACTTGTAGATGAGATGGATGTCTGTTGTTGTCTCCGGACAGGTCACCGGTATGGTGGCTTTTTCGATCGCCGGCGCGGCAAGGAAGACGTGAGGGTTATTCGCGAAGCCGAAGCCTTCCTTGGGAATATTGAAGACATTCCGGTCCAGCTTCTTGTTTTCATTCTCATCGTGCAGGACGACGACGCCGTATTTGCCGGGCGGGACGTGATCGAACCGGGCCATCGCGTGATCTCCCTCGATGGGAAAGTGCTCGTGCCGGAAAGATTTATCCACGTCCTCCGGCCAGCCGTTGGATGAGGTGAAGAGCTCCGCGCCGAGGACGCCTTTGCTGTTGCGGAAGCCGGTGACATGAATGATGACGGTGCAGTTGCCTTCCGCGGGCGCAGCTGAGGCGACCTGCCCCATCATTAGAAGGAACACGGGAAGCAGAGCCCGGCGCGGGCAGTGGGTCATTGGGCTCGATTCTCCTGGATCCTATCTTGAAGCTGGGGGCTTTGTGGTTGTTTGCACTATACCCACATCTCTTCGAGATGTGGGCACCCAGCGCCCAGTTGGTTGTACTGGCAATTTCTTCCTAGGGATTTGACTGCGAGGTTGCAGGTGACGAAGGCGGGGCAGGCGAGACGTCCTTTGCTTCGCGAACGTTTCTGCCGAAGTGGAAGGTGGGGCCGATGGACCAGCGGAAGTCCCAGCGTCCCTCGCGCAGGAGATCGTTAAAGACATGGAAGTAGACAATGTCGGTCTGCATGCGCAGTCCGATGTGGCCATTGGCGTTCAGATCGTATCCGCCGCCAAAGCCATAGAAACCGGTCCAGTCTGTCTTTTTGCCTTGCGGAACGAGTTCCTGGGCGATGACGGTGGTGACAGCATCGTGGGGATGAGGTGTGGCGGTTTCACGCACGGCGCCAAGCGAGGGGCGGATGAAAAAAGTGACGTGGCGGAAACGGCGATAGACCAACTGCGGGCCAAGGGCGAAGGTCTGCGTGTTGGCATCGACCGGCACGTAGACCTTGTAGGTGGGTGGGATAATGCCGGCCTGAATGAGCTGCAGAATCTGCGCACCGAGCTGCTGCCGGAGCGCAGTCGTGAGCAGATCTGGCGTGAGGGTGGTGTGACCGGTGGAGACGGAGTAGTCGAAGCCGGTGGCCAGCCATGTCCTGGGATTCACGCCGGCCTGGAAGTGGAAGCCGCGGGTCGTGAGGTCGATATGCGGCGCATCAAGCGCGGCAAAGCCACCATAGATGTCATAGCGGCCGACGTAGTCCTGCTGCGCGTGGCTCTGTGCGGCGGCAAGAGTGACGAACGAGAGCGCGCCGACGAAGCGGAGAATGGGCGCAGTCCAGGCAGCAAGGGAGCGGGAGAGCATGGGGGAAGGACCTCCGGCAAATGGAACGAGCGGAAGAGTAATCATCGGGCGGCACGATTGGCAACCAAAACGTTACCGACTGGTCAGACAATTACGCGGGCAGGCGGAGAAGGAAAGCGCAGATTTCTTGGAGAACCAACGCGGGCTGTTCACGATGCGGAGTATGGCCGACGCCGGAGAGCCGTACCACCTTCATCTGCGGTGCGAGCGGACGCAGTGCATCTGCCTGACCGCTGGTGGCGTACTCATCGAGCTCGCCCTGAATCATGAGAACGGGACAGCGAAGCGGCGGGAGGTGCTGCTCGAGCGGAAGCGAGAGCAGGCTGTCCGATTCGCGAATGCTGAGCCACGAGTAGAAAACAGCATCGGGATCGCGGTGGTGGCGGGCGAGCTTCTCGCGGAAGTCCGTCGTGCGCCATGCCTCTTCTGCCATTGCCATGCCGGCGAGGGCCGCCGGCTCGGCGTGGAGGATGGGCGACTCGAGCACCAGGGCACGCACTGTATTCGGATGCTTCGCAGTGTGTGCGGCGGTTTGAGCAGCATAGATGAGCGCGATGGCCGCGCCCTCACTGTGGCCGAGCAGAACCGGGCGCTCGATGGCGAAGTGCGCGAGAAGCGCGGGGAGGACTTCTAGCGATTGCCGCTCGTAGTAATCGCGGCTGCGGGTGGCGGGTGAGCCTTCGGATTGGCCGTGGCCGAGGCGCGAGTAGACCAGAACGTTCATCGCGCAGCGCTCGGCGAGGCGCTGAGGAAAGTCGCGCCAGTGGGAGACGGAGCCGAGGGCTTCGTGCAGAAGGACGATCGTGCCGCGGGGATGCGTGACCGCGATGTGCTCTGTCTCAACCCGGCCGCCTGCGTTCTCGACGAGCTGAATGCTCATAAGCCGCGGGCCCAGAGGACTGGCTTCTGCGCGGCGACCCAGCCATCGATCTGCGAAGCGTAACGTTTTTCGAGCATATCGCGCTTCAGCTTCATGGTCGGAGTGATGAGGCCGCTTGCGATATCCCAGGGTCCATCGACGAGCGCGAGGAACTGCAGGCGCTCGTGGGGATCGACCCCGGAGTTGATTTGGGTGAGGAGACCTTCGAGCGAACGGCCGAGATCGCCATTGAGTCCGCCGGTTTCGCATTGTTTGCGCGCCTCGGGCGAGAGCACGGATATGGCGAAGGGATGGGCGCGTCCGTCGCCCATGACGCAGGTAGCTTCGAGCGCGGGATGAATGCTGAATCGCTTTTCGATGGGGACGGGCGAGACGTACTTGCCTTTGCTGGTTTTGAACTGCTCCTTGATGCGGCCGATGATTTTGAGCTGGCCGTCGGGAGCGATCTCACCCTTGTCGCCGGTGCGGAAGAAGCCGTCCGGCGTGAAGCAGGCGTGCGTCATATCTTCATTGCGGTAGTAGCCGATCATGTTCATGGGGCTGCGCATCTGCACTTCTTCATCGGGGCCGATGCGGACTTCGACTTCCGGCAATGCAGGGCCGACGTAGCCCATGCGGAAGTCTTCGGGCCGCGGCGCGTGCGTGATTGCGGTTTCGGTGAGACCGTAGCCTTCAACCAGGCCGAGGCCGAGATTGCGATACCAGGAGAGAACTTCGGGAGGAAGCGGGGCCGCGCCGGAGGCAGCGAAGCGCACGGAGTCAAGGCCAAGCTGGCGGAGGATCTTGCGTTTCACGATGCCGCGCAGGATGGGAATGCGCAGGAGGCGATCGAGTTTCTTCTGTGGAACTTTTTCGAGCACGCCCTGGCGGAAGCGCAGATAGAGGCGCGGGACGGAGAAGAACAGAGTGGGGCGCGCGCGCTTGAGGTCGGCGAGGAAGCTTTCCTGCCCCGCGGTGAAGTACACAGTACAGCCTATGTGCAGGCTGGTTGCTTCGATAACGCCGCGCTCCGCGATATGTGCCAGTGGGAGATACGATATGAAGCGCTCATTGCTGTCCATGTTGACGAGTTTTGCGATGCTGTCGCCCATGTGCGGAAAGACGGAGAAGCGGTGCATCACGCCTTTGGGCTGGCCGGTGGTGCCGGAGGTGTAGATGATGGTGGCGAGCTCATCAGCGGCGCGAACGGGCGATTCGGCGAGCGGGGCGCATTCGGCGAGGATCTCGTCCCAGCGGCGGTCGCAGCCGCGGAGGACATCCGAGGATGCATTTGGCATGGCGATGCGGAGGATGCCCATCGGCACACCCTGCTGCATGGCTTCGCGGTCGTCCATGGCGCCGAGGAAGCAGGCGCGAACATCCGCGTGCTGGAGCAGGGCGTGGATGGAGTCTGCGCGGAGCGATGGGTAGAGCGGCACGGTTACAAGGCCGGCCATCCACGCGCCGAGCTCAGCGATCATCCACCAGGCGCTGTTGCGGGCAAGCGTGGCGATGCGGGAGCCGGGCTCCCATCCGCGAGCGCGCAGGAAGGTGGCGATGCGGCGCGCCTCGTCCATGGCTTGCCGCCAGGTCCAGGAGCGGACGGAGCCATTGGCCATGGGCTGGACGAGGAAGGTTTCGTTAGCGCGCGCTTTCTCCCAGTGATACGCCCGCCCCAAGGGAAGAAAGTCGTCGCTCCACTGCGCCATGCTGGGATTGCCTCCGTGCTGGAAGCAGCGTACTACGCTTCGCGAGAGTTGGCGTTGGCTGTGCGGCGCGCTGCGCCGATATTGAACGGAAGGTGAAGCAGGTCCTTCACTCCACCTTCGGTTACGTTCAGGATGACAGAATCAGGCTACGTCCCTTTGGCCTTCTTCACGGCTTCGGTGAGCGCGGGGACGACGTCGAAGAGATCGCCGACGATACCGTAGTCGGCGACTTCGAAGATGGGGGCGTTCTCGTCCTTGTTGATGGCGACGACGGTTTTGGAACCCTTCATGCCGACGAGGTGCTGGATGGCGCCGGAGATGCCGACGGCGAGATAGAGCTTGGGCGAGACGGTCTGGCCGGAGCTGCCGACCTGGCGCTCCATCGGCAGCCAGCCGTTGTCGCAAATGGGGCGCGATGCGGCGAGCTCGGCGCCGAGAGCTTGTGCGAGTTCTTCGATGATGGGCAGGTTGTCCTGCTCCTTGATGCCGCGGCCGACGGAAACGATGATGGGCGCCGAGCTGAGGTCGACGGTTTGTGCGGCTTCGCGGAAGGGAGCTTCGGGCTTGTTACGGATCGCGGCGGCTTCGAGCTGCGGCATGAAAA
>DASVAI010000451.1:0-2578 GCA_036376445.1 Acidobacteriaceae bacterium | reverse complement strand
CTTTCATGTCAACGACACCAAGGCCCTGGCCGACGCGAAACTGTCCAGAATCGGCTTGCCAACAGCAGCCCGGGACCATTTCGTAGGGTAATTCCGCTAGTTGCGGCAGGGTTTGATCGGGCTCGCCCCGCAGCACAACGTCGGCGCCTGTCTTCAACAGCGTGGCGTGGGGAGTGGCCGATGAATGGGGGCCAATCACGACTGTGGTGGATGAGCGGCCGAGTGCGTCAATCCACGCGCGGGGTACGCGGAGTTCCGGCTGCGGACAGCGCCAGAATAAATAGGAGGGGGCCGTTGGAATCACAAGGTAATCTTCATCGAATCCGCGCAGCCGATCCCTCACTTCAGCCGGAGACAGATTCTCCATGAATGCATCGATGAGCAGAACTTCGTGGCCTGCTGCGCGGAGCATCTCGCGGGCGGAGAGAAGCTCCAGAGGGAAGTGCGGTTCAGGGCAACCGAAGTAGGTTGAGCCATGAAACGTCCATACCGGATTGACGAGCGCATATTTCATGCCACTTCCATTTCTGGACGCGAGAGTACAGCTAAGGGCTGCTCAATCGTTTCGTGATGCTCGAACCAGAACTGGCGGATGGAGGCGAGAGTGTCGGCGATAGAGCGGCGCGGCCGCCATCCGGTCATTCTTTCCAACTTAGATGTATCGGAGATGTAAAGCGGCTGGTCGCCCGGACGTACTTCACAGAATGTGCGACGCGGGGGCCGCCGGGTGCTGCGCTCGATTGCGTCGAGCAATTCGACGACAGAGATCGCGCGCTTGATACCGCCGCCGAGATTGAAGACGTGACCGCGGGTGCGATCGAGCGCATCATGCGCGCGCATCATGGCGTCGATGAGATCGTGGACATGAAGAACATCGCGGACCTGATAGCCGTTGCCGTAAATGGCGATGGGACGCCCGGCAAGCGCGGAGTAGAGGAAGTGGGCAACCCAGCCCTGATCTTCATTGCCGAACTGACGCGGCCCGGCGATGCACGACATGCGAAAGACTACGGTAGGCAAACCATAGATGCGCGCGTAGTCGCGGACATATTGGTCCGCAGTGCCTTTTGAGCAGCCGTAGGGCGAATGAAAGTCGAGCGGCTCACCCTCGTTAACGCCTCGGAAGCCAGCTGTGGTGGCGCGATACTGGGTGCCGTGTATGTCTACCGGAATGCGGGAGAGCGCTCCATAGACCTTGTTTGTCGAGGTAAAGAGAAGGAATGGCTTTTGAGGAGAAAGGCGTGCTGCCTCTAGAACGTTGAATGTTCCACGGGCGTTGACATCGAAATCGTGAGCCGGGTCCGCGATAGAGGTGGTAACAGCGACCTGGGCTGCGAGATGGTAGATCTCTGATACGTTTGAGACGGCACGCTGGACGGCCCGTGCGTCGCGGACATCACCTTCGATGACCTCCAAATGATCTGCGCCGGGCAGCGAACGCAGCCAGCGCAGATTGTGAGCGACCCCGGCGCGCGAAAGATTATCGAAAACCCGGACCCGTACGTCGGGTATGGTCAGCAGGCGCTCGGCTAGATTTGAGCCGATAAAGCCGGCGCCACCAGTGATAAGAACAGTCCGGTTGGTTAATTCTGCCATTGATTTCTTCCTTTCCTTCGGGGACCGTGCATTCACCGCACGCCGGTCCTGCGATATGGAATCAAGCCGTCAAACCATAGGCGCGAAGTTCCTTCAGCATGGCCTCGGCTTTGTCGTCAGCATTCTGTTGGCTGAGCCATGCTGCGAGTTCCTGAAATCCTTTCTCGTGGCTGATCTGAGGTTTGTAGCCAAGCAGATTGCGGGCCTTCGTTATGTCGGCATAGCAGTGGCGTATATCGCCGGCGCGGTATTTGTGTGTGACGAGAGGCTCGATGCTCGTGTTGAGTGAGCGCGCAAGTATCTCCGCAACCTGGAGGATGGATATCGGCCTGCCGCTTCCCACATTTATTACCTGATCGTTGGATCGGGGAGACGCCATGGCGAGCATATTTGCCTGCACGACGTCGTGCACGCTGACGAAATCACGCATCTGACATCCGTCTTCGAAGACGAGCGGCGCCTGTCCGTTCAAGAGACGCGAGGCGAAGATGGCGGCTACTCCGGTGTAGGGATTGGAAAGCGCCTGCCGCGTGCCATATATGTTGAAGAAGCGCAGGGCGGTTACGGGCAGGTCATAAGTTCGTCCGTAGATCAGACATATATCCTCCTGATCGCGTTTAGAAAGCGCATAGACAGACGTAATCTCCGAAGGCTTGCTCTCGTCCGTTGCCTGCGGCTCGAGACGCCCCGCGCATCCATCGCAATGCAGATCCCACTGGCCTGAGCGCAAATCGCGAGTTGATCGGACGCGCGGCGCTACCGTGGTATTGCATGCGGGACATATGTACCGTCCCTCGCCGTAAATGGACATCGAAGAGGCCACGATGAGCTTTTCCGGAGCAGAGCGGAAATCCAAAAGCGCCTGCAGGAGTTCGGCCGTGCCGAGTGTATTGATGCTCATGTAGCGGCTAATCTCGTACATGGACTGACCCACGCCGACCGTTGCCGCGAAGTGAAAAATCACGTCGACTTTTGCCAGAGC
>DASVAI010000066.1:0-22706 GCA_036376445.1 Acidobacteriaceae bacterium | reverse complement strand
GCTGCTGGGCGGCGTCCTGGGTGTACATGACGGTTTCCCACTCGGAGGCTTCTCCGGCGACGAGCACCTGTACGTCATCGCGCTCGAGCGCTTTCACCTGCATGGCTTCGCCGGATGCGCCGGGCCGGTAGGCGACGCCGGTGACGCGGAGGTTGGGGTCGCCGACGACGCGCATGATGCGCGGGTGGAGCTTCTGCTGAAGATCGATCGCGAGCTGATCGAGCGTAGTGGGCGGGATGGTGAAGAACAGGGGATCGTCAGCGTGCTGATACTTCTGCCAGCCGACCGCGGCGGTGAAGGCTTCGGTCATCGGCTCGGGGACGCGGCGGTGCCACTGATCATGGAAGCGCCAGACGACGAGGTGGTGGTCCTGGATGTAGGCGAGCTTTTCCTTGTAGACAGGGTCGTTGGCTAAGAGGGTGTTCTCATCGCGGTGGTTGTAGAAGGTGGGCTCGTGGACGATGACGAGGTTCGCGTGGAGGGCGACGGCCTGGCGGAGGACGTCCATGGAATCGGTGAAACAAGTCACGATGCCGGTGACGATTGTGGCTGGGTCGCCGGCCTTGATGGTGTCGACGGTATCGGCGGGGGGCTTTGCGGGGATGGCGGCCTCGATGCGCTGAATGGCCTGGCCGGCGGTGAGGTGTTGCTGGGCGGTGAGCGGCAGGGGCGCGAGCAGGAGGGTGGCGAGGGTGAGTGATCTCCGCATGAGGGCCAGGGTATCCCGTTTTTGAGTTGCGAGGTGGCTCACCCACCCTACGCTTCGCGTAGGATGGGGCACCCGGTGGCGCTCCGGTCGACATGACGACAGTATTTAAAACGTGATGACCACTTTGCCGATTTGTTCGTTGGACTCGAGGTATTGGTAGGCCTTTAAGGTGTCAGCGAAGGGGAAGGTTTTTGCGATGCGCAGGGTGAAGCGGCCGTCGGCCACGCGGTCGAAGACGTACTCGCGGGCGCTGCGGGTGAGGGCCGGGTCGTGGTTGATCTCGTGCAATGTGTATGCGCGCATGGTGAGTTGCTTGTGCATCGCAGGGCCGAGCGGGAAGGGCGTGGGCGCGAGGGAGAGTGCGCCGTATTCAATGAGGATGCCATGGTAGGCGGCTGCGCCGACAAGCTGCTCGACGAATGGCCCGGCGATGGGGTCGAAGATGACGCGCGCTCCCTTGCCGCCGGTGATCTCGTTCACGCGGGCGATCAGGTCTTCTTCCGTGGTGGCGATGACGTGATCGGCGCCGAGGGCGAGGAGCTCGTCGCGCTTCTTTGACGTGCGGCTGGTGGCGATGGCGGTGGCGCCTTCCTCTTTGGTGATCTGAATAGCGGCGAGGCCGACAGAACTGGAGGCCGCGGTAATGAGGACGAAATCCTGCTTGACGATGCGCCCGATATTGACGAGACCTCCCCAGGCGGTGAGGTATTGCATCCAGATCGCTGCGGCTTCCGTGGGCGACAGCTTTTCGGGATAGGAGGCGATGGCGGAGACGGGGACGACCGCTTCCTCGCCGAGGACGGGGTAGTCGTTCATGGAGAAGCCGGGGACGGTGGAGATTTTGCGGCCGATCCATGTGTCCTCGACGCCGGGGCCGACGGCCTCGACAATGCCTGCTGCTTCGTAGCCGATGCCGGAGGGAAGGCGCGGCTGCTCGAGATATTGGCCGCGGGTGTAGAGAGCTTCGGCGCGATTGAGGCCAACGGCCTGAACGCGGATGCGGACCTCATTGGCCTTGGGGCGGCGGATGGGCTGATCTTCAAAGCGGAGGGATGCGGGACCGCCGAGCTCGTGGAAGCGGACAACCTTGGGCATGCTGTTCTCCTTCAGGCATTGGATGGGGCTGCAGGAGCGCAGGGTGCAGGGGAGTGCGATCTGTGATGCGGCGGGTCGCAATCCGGGCGGTAGAGAGCAGCAGGAAACACTACACTGAAAGTAGGAGCGGATTCTGCACGCGGTGGACTTAGAATTCGCTTTGGCCCAGGGGAGGGCTGCACGATCGAGTGATGAACCCTCGCGGCTGGAAGCGGGCAGCGAACTTTATCTGGGTAGGGTCTGCGGCCGCGCTGCTGATGGTGGCGGGCTGCCGCAAGGGCACGCAACCGGCGCAGCCGAAGCCGGCAACGCCCGAGAGCATTGCGCTGCATGCGATGGCCGATCACGCGCAGCTGGACTCGCTGCGCTGGCCGAACTTTGCCGATCTGAAGAAGCCGGTGGAGGAGTTCTACGGCACACACGACTTTGAGCCGGTGTGGCTGAAGGGAACCAAGCCGACCGAGCAGGCGCGACAGATGATGGCGGCGTTTGCGGCGTGCGACACGGATGGACTCGATCCGGAAGATTACGATTCGTCGCAGTGGGCGGCGCGAGCGGCGAGTATCCACACAGACCAGGACCGCGCGGCGTTCGATATGGCGATGACTGTGTCGGCCATGCGCTATCTGAATGACCAGCACAACGGGCGCGTGGACCCGAAGCGGTTTAACTTCGGCATCGACATCAACCAGAAGCGCTATGATCTGGCGAAGTTTCTGACAGAAAAGATCATCGCGTCGAACAACGTGGGCGCGGTGCTGGTGACGGTGCCCCCGCAGAGCAATGAATACAAGCGAACGCTTGCGGCCTTCCGGCACTGGACGGATCTGGCGAAGCAGGATGCTGGCGGCGGATTGCCCGACGTAGCGCACCAATTGAAGCCGGGCGATGCGTATGCCGGTGCGGCGAGGATGCGCGAGCTGCTGATCCTGGATGGCGACCTGAAAGACGAGGGCGCAGAGCCGGAGATCAAGCCGCGACGTTATGAGCCGTCATGGGCGCCGGCGGTGCGGCACTTCCAGTTTCATCATGGGCTGCAGGCGGACGGGAAGATTGGACCGCCGACGATTGCGGCGATGAATGTGCCGACGGCGGAGCGGGTGCATCAACTGGCAACGGCGCTGGAGCGGTGGCGTTGGCTGCCGGATCTGTATCAAAATGCGCCGATCTTTGTGAATCTGCCGGAGTACAAGCTGCGGGTGTATTCCGATGAGCCGCCTCCGCCGCTGGACCTGACACCGGTGGTGAACGATGAGGCCAACGTGGTGCATGCGAGCGAGCGGCCTCAACCGGCGGACATGACGAGCGACCACACGAGGATCGCGCTGGAGATGAATGTGGTGACCGGAAAGGCGGGCATCAAGCCGTCGACGAAGAAGGGCGAGCAGCCGGAAGACCATCAGACACCGATGCTTGTGAACCTTATGCGCTACCTCATCTTCCGTCCGTACTGGCAAGTGCCTATTGAGATTACGGAGCGCGAGATTCTGCCGGGAATCGCCAAGGACCCTGATTACCTGGACGAGCACAACTTCGAGATTGTGAACCAGCACCGCAAACCGGTGAACTATACGCCGAAGCTCGATAAGAAGCTGCTACACGGCGATCTGATGGTGCGGCAGGACCCGGGAGACGACAACTCGCTGGGCTTGGTGAAGTTCATGTTCCCGAATCCGTATTCGGTTTATCTGCATTCGACACCGGCGGTGGGTTTATTCAGCCGGACGCGGCGCGACTTCAGCCATGGATGCGTGCGCGTGGAGAAGCCGCTGGCGCTGGCAGCGTGGATCCTGCGCGACCGACAGGAGTGGACGCCGGACAAGATCGACGAAGCGATGAATGACGGTGACGACAGCAAGACCGTGGGGCTGAAGCAGACAATCCCGGTAACGATCTTTTACGACACGGCGTATGTCGAGCCGGATGGAACAATCGACTTTACGCGGGATGTCTACGGCTACGACAGGCTGCTAGACGATACGCTAGCGGCGGGGCGGCCGTTCCCGACGAAGCCGATTGCCCCCGTGGTGGATGTGCATGATGAGCGGTGATGACGTTGCTGCTGAGTGGGCGAGTGGTTTCAGGGGTCGGGAACTTTTCCTATTGGATTGAGAAGCTCGAAGAGCATTATCTGCGGAAGACAGGTATGCGGCTTTATCCCGGAACACTGAATGTGCGGCTGGCGGAGCCCTATTCGCTGCCGAAGCAGGTGATTCGGCTCGAGGCGAGCGAGTATGGCGGTACAGTTTCGGTGAACATGATGCCATGTGTGATTCGGGTTCCGCGCGCCGAAGGGAAGAAGGCATTTCTGCTGCGAACGGATGCTAACGAAGAAGAACGCGGGCATCATCCGAAGACGATCGTCGAGATTGCGTGCGATGTACGGCTGCGCGATTTTTTCGCGCTGAAGGATGACGACCTGGTGGAGATTGAACTTTAGCCCCAAGTTCAGGCGGCTTTGAGGACGATTTTGCCGTGGGGGTGGTTCTCGGCTTCGCGATGGGCTTGCTGGACTTTGACGAGCGGGAGCGTGTTCGCGATGGGGATCTTGAGATTGCCGCGGGCGACCTCGTCGGCTAATTCATAGAGGCGCGAGGCATCGGGTACGGCCATCAAGGTCGCGACGCGGATGTTACGCCGTGCGGCGTCGGGCGGGGGAACGATGACGGTGCCGAAGACCCCGCCGTCTCGGAGGCATTTGAGGGCGCGTGCGGCGGTGGGGCCGCCGACGGTGTCGGCTACGGCGTCGAGGTCGTGAAGCTGCTCGAATTGTTTTTCGTCGTCAGTGGAGATGATTTGGAATCGCTCCGGGTCATTGGGGCCGAGGAGGCGCGCTTCTTCCATCTGTGAGGTGTGCACGCCGGCGATGATCTTTGCGCCGTGCTCCTGTGCGACGAAGACCGCGCTGCGGCCGACGCTGCCGACTGCGCCGAGAATAAGGACACGCCAGCCGGGCTCGACCTTGATGGCGCGCTCGATGAGCTGTGCGCCGGTGAGCAGCACGAGCGGGAGGGCTGCGGCCTCTTCGTAACTGAGCTTGTCCGGAATGGGTGCGAGGACATCGGCTTTGACGGTGGTGAGCTCGGCGTAGGTGCCGTTGGCGAGGCCCATGACGCGCATGCCGGGATCGAAGCCGGTGACGCCCTGGCCTGCGTGGACGACCTGGCCGGCGAGATCGCGGCCGAGGATAGCAGGCAGTTCGACACCCAGGCGCTTTGCCGTGGCGCCGTCGCTGCGGATTTTGTAGTCGACCGGATTCACGCTGGTGGCGCGCACGCGGACGAGGACTTCTCCGGCGCCCACTGGCGGGTTGTCTACATCCTGGATGTGGAGCTGGTCTACGCCGCCGAAGCCATCGATCACGACTGCTTTCATAGTGCTCTCCCTTTGATAGGGAGATGAGCGGGAGGGGTGAGATGTTGGCCCTGTCGAAAATCATGCGAGGATATCGTGCGGAAGTTCGATGTGATCGAGGTGATGGAGTAGCGTCCACGTTGGCTCTAGACCGCGGCATTTGGCCATGCGATTCTGTCGAACAGCGCGCGCAGGCGGGCAGCTCACTGGGGGTGGATGCTCTCGACGAAGGCGATGCGGCCAGCGAGATGTGCGCGGAAGTCCGGATGGTGAGCGCGGTTCTGTGCGGCGGGCCCGGTGCGAATGCAGTTGGTGAGGATCGCTTTGAGCTCGTCGAAATCGCTGCGCGGAATATTGGGCCGCTGATTGATAATCAGGCCGGCGAGATGCTGGCGCGCGGCAGAGCGCATCAGCCGCGTCTTGCGGTGATGGACCTGGAAGCTCTCTTCGATCGCGATGGCGGCTACGTGCACAGAGAAACGCGCGGCATGCGCGGCGAAGCGGGCCTCGCCTGAAAAGGCGAGGTCATCGGCGTAGCGGGTGTAGACGACATTGGCGGCCCGGGCGAGTCCGGCGAGGCGGCTGTCCAGACGCCAGCAGCAGAGGTTTGCGATGGCGGGTGACGTGGGCGCGCCCTGCGGCAGATGCGAGGAGCGGTAGAGGGTGCGCGCAGTTTGTAACTGTTCCGGATTGCAATCCACGCCGTAGTTGCGCCAGACGTGCAGTGGAGTCGATGTAGTGCAGAGCGCCGCGAGCAGGACAGCGACCGGCTCCGGGTAACCGAAGGTGCGGAAGATGGCTTCGACTCGCGCACGACGGATGGAGGGGAAGAAGCTGCGGACATCCATCCGCAGAATCGCGGGCCGTGCAACATGCGGCGCGACAAAGGTGCGGATGGAGCGGCGCTTGAAGAAGCCGTGCGCGGCCGGGTGCGGAGGAACCGGATCGAGAATACCGCTGAGCACCTGGCCTTGCAGGTGCTTGAGCCGGACCTTAGGGGCTTCGATGAGCCGGATGTCTGCTCCCGGTTTGGCGAGGACGAGGGGCTTGTAATGGCGAAGAGCCGGTTGCGGCGAGCGGGCACTGATGCCCTTTGTATCGGCGAACCATAGAAGCTAATCGATATCGAGATGGAGCCATGCGGCGAGTGCGGCAACGGAATCCAGGTGGGGCAGCGGCAAGGCCGCGAAGATGCCGCGCGTGCTGTATTGGCTGCGGGCCGATGAGGCGGTTCTGAATGACCAGTTCGTTACGAAACTTTGCGCAGGCAAAGCGAAAGATGCGATCGGCAAGCAGGAAAGCAACGACCGAGCGGTGAGGTGGGCGCGTAGCGCCGGCACAGGCGAGGAGATACCGCTTCGCGGTAGCGCGCAGCCATGGCCACGAGCGGCCGATGAGTGCTTCGCCCAGACTGACAATGGCGGCGAGATCGGGGTCGCCGGCGAGCATTGCGTGGGCGACAGCATTGGCGAAAGAGCGGTTTCGCATCGCAGGTGACGGGCGGGGCGCTCCAACGAGTCTGACCCAGTGTGAGCAGGTCTGCGCATGCGCGCAGTGTCGCTCACGCGATGCGATGGCAGGTTGTCATGGTTCCCTGGGGTAGCCCCAGAGAGGATTGGAGAGGAAGCCGAAGCTTTCTTCCGCACCAGGCTTGGAGCGCCCGCCGTCCGAGCGGATGATACCAGCGTTTACATGCCGTCGGCGCGGGTGGTGTGGTGGCGGCGTGCGGCAATCTGGCGGTGGTGGGCTTTTGCGCGGCTGTGGCGGCGATGGGGCGCGTAGGTCCAGGTGCGGATGGCGCCGACATCGACGTGCACGAAGTGTGTGGTGGGGTAGTAACCGACGCCGCCCTCGTTGAGCGAGAGCGCGGCATTGCGCAGGCGCGCGGTGGTGGAGCCGGGGACGCGAATGTCAATGGCGTGGCCGAGGATGTGCTGCGAGTGCTCGGCAACGCCGCGGCTGGAGGCGCGGAGTATCTCGTTGGTCTCCTGCGTGCGATAGCCGCAAACGACGTCGATGGTGGCGCCGGGACGGCGGAGACGAATCAGGATGTCGTGAAGCAGGTCGAACTCGCGCGGGTTGTAGTTGACGACATCGTTGGTGTAATGGTCGCGGAGGAAGTAGTTCAGGCGGGCGACGGCTTCAGGTTGGTAGGTGTCGCCGATGCGGTAGACGATGTCGATGTTTTCGAGGGTGTGCAGATTGTGCAGGCGCAAGCGATAGGGCTCAGTCGAGTAAGCGGCGGGCTCGACTGGCACGGCGCCATCCAGCGCGGCGCGGAAATCGGGGTCGCCGGCCTGCGCGGCCGGGTTCTCGGCGGAGGGCTCGGCAGGCGGTTGGACGGCTGGCTCGCCCGCGGGTGTGGCGGGCTTGGTATCGGCGGGCGCGGCGGGTTCCTGCGGTGCGGTTGTGGCGACCGGCGCGCCGGTGAGGAGGGCGGGCTGCTGCTGGGCGCGGGCCGTGGAGATGCAGGTGGTCAGGGCCGCAATTGCGAAGAAAGGTGCTGCGATCGCGAGTAGAGCTGGATGACGCAACGGCAGGCCTCCGGGAGATCGGGAATTGCGAATGGGCTCGGCGAATGAGCAATGGCTCGACCCATTTCTATATCCCCATTGTAGGGGAGGATGCGTGGTTGGGGAGTACGTCTTTCGGGCAGGGGTGCCGAGGGCGAGTCAGCGAGTTGGCAAGTCTGCCATGGCATGATTGTTGCGTCGCAGTTGTGACCTGTCTTACTCACTTTACGGCTCGCCACGATGGAGCTCCGCTTGCTCGAGTTTGATGCCGCCCGACAGGAGACCTGGGTCCCGATGCTGTATAAATGCCAGACACGTTGGAGGAAAACGTCAGTAAGGATTGTGGTCCTGGTGGGTGATTGCGTCAGGGCGATTCTCATTGAAAGCTTCAGGGATGAGCAAGCTGTTTTGGGGTGGCAAGGTCTTCAAGGCAGTGAAGCTTCAGGAGATCCTTCAGGAGCACGGCGTGGCGGGCGTGACCAGGCACCTGGTCGGCGCAGCACGGCGGCGGCTTGATCCCAAATGGCGTTTGCGGATGCGACAGCGTGCCGCGAAGGAACGCGCCGACAGAGACTTCGATCGTCGTTACGGGGTGAATACCTGGGGCGATATCCCGCTGCATCAGGTTGGCATCGCTGAACAGGATCTCGCGCGCGGGAATGGACTGTACCGTCCAGTGAGCGAGGAGTTGTTCCACGAGGCGATGGCGCTACTTGAGCTTGACGCCTCCGAGTTCAGTTTCATTGACTACGGTGCGGGCAAGGGCAAGGTGCTGCTGATGGCCTCCCGCATGCCCTTTCGTAGGATTATCGGGATTGAATTCTCGCCTGTGCTGCATGAGGCGGCCGTTGCGAATCTGAGCGCCTTCCAGAGCGCCGACCGCATCTGTAGCGACATAAGCGTAGTGTGCGGTGATGCGATGGAGTACTCCCCGCCGGCTGGCCCGCTGGTCTGCTTTTTCTTCAACCCGTTCTCCCCGAAAGTGTGGAGGAAGGTGCTCGAGAAACTGCAGTTGGCATGGGAGGCCGAGCCGCGCCCGGTCTACATCGTGTATACGAACCAACGCGCGGTCGAGGAGCTCGGTACGGTGCTGTCGGACTGCGACTTTCTCGAACCGTATGCGCTGCGCGGGCGGGTGCTGATCTATCGCGCGCCTGCGATGGCGATGGCTTAATTTTGCCGAGCCGGAGTTACATTACCGCTGCACACGTTGATCGTTTCCTGTGAACAACTCCGTGAGCCCTTGGTGGTCTGATTGTCCGCGTAGCGACTACAAATTGTTTAGCTCGAGGCACTCCATATGGCCCACCACCTTCCATAGCAATCTGCCGACACGCCGTTAAAGGGAACAGCCATTTGAAATCCGGCTTCGCCGATGAATGCATGATTGATGGCGCCGATTTGATTGTTGGTGCCCGGAGGGGACTTGAACCCCGACAGCCGTTTCCGACCCGCGGATTTTAAGTTGTCTATAGCCGCGTCCATCCAGGTGCAAGGCGTCCTAACTTCATTTTGAGTGTTTTCCAAGCAGTAGCAGGGAATTCGGCTCAGTCCATGCTGAATCCCGCCAAATCTCCCACCAGTCAGCTTAACCACGATGAAAGCCACCTCCCGACCTAACCGCTGCTTTTCAATATCGCAACCTCAGCAAATTCTTGCGGTCCGGTACAAGGGTGATCTGGACTGTGACCTGGCCCTATTGCCCGCGGCAAGTCGTCGATGGGGACAAGGCACGATTGGTGATCTTCTACGGCACGATAAAGGGGCTCAAGTCGTTGCTCTCGAGCAATGAGCGGCCAGAACCATGCATCGTAGATTCATTTAGTGTAATCGCTCTCTGCACCGCAATCCAAATCCTCGCTTAACCCGCATGCGGTCAGCAACCGACGGTCGTTATAGCGGACGATCATCCCCCGTTTCTGGAGAAGGTGGCAGGATTACTCCGCCCCTCGTTCACATCCTTGCCGAGGCCCTGAATGGCGAGGTTGCGTTAAGGTCCATCATCGAGCTTTGTCCCCAATTAGCCGTTCTCGATCTATCAATGCCCAAGATGCACGGAATAGAGGTTGCGAGACAGCTGATTGCCGCCCAAAGCTTGACGAAAGTTGTTTTTCTTGCGCTTCACACAGGTGAAGAATTTCTCAGTGATGCGCGACGCTACGCGCATGGATTCGTCGTCAAGAGCCGGCTGTACTCCGATCTTCTCCCCGCCCTGTTTGCAGCGCTTCAAGGCAAGTTCTTTGCCAGCGACTTTGTTGTAGACGAATAGCGCCTCAAAAGCCATCGGAGGGCTGGGGGCTAGGGCTACTCGCGCACAACTGGGAATGGTGCGGCGAAAGGAAACAATTGCACATGCGTCTAAGACGAAACCGCTTAGTGTTGCTGCTTCTAACCTGTGTAGTAATGCAATGTATTCTTCGATGCGCTCATCAGCCGCAATCCTTCGCAGATCATCTCCCGGGATTCTGGCGCGGCCTCGTGCATGGCTTCCTCATCCTCTTCAGCTTCATGGGGAGCTTTATTACAGACGTTCGCATCTACACGTTTCCGAATGCCGGTCGATGGTACGACTTTGGATACCTGCTCGGTGCCATGATGTTCCTGCGTGTGGCTGGCGCGAGCGGCTAACGGAAGCGCATGGCCGGAGTGACCGCACGGCATGCTTCGAAGCCAGAGCTGGTGCATTAGGAGGCGTTTCATCTTCCAACCAAGGCTGAACGGGAGACGGTGACCTAGAGCGCAAACCTCTAATTGTGTGGTGCCCGGAGGGGGACTTGAACCCCACGGAGGGTAAGCTCCTGCGGATTTTAAGTCCGTTCTGGACAACGTCGCAGGAAATTGCACCCGGGCGCATCATCCTGCAACTTGTTGATTTCGACGAGGGCAGGAGAAGAGCGTCCTTGCAGACAGTTGCAGCCTACCGCAGGTTTTTCCGGAGCAAAGTATCACCAAAAGTATCACCGAGCGCCCAGGACCGCCGACTTGCGTGCGCGGCTCAGAGGAGCCCGCCGGCATGCGCTTAACTTTCAGACTAAGTCGTTAACTAGCGACCTCCGCGCACAAATCCCCTCCGGGATAATGGTGGGATGATAAACACGACCCAAGCGCGGTTGCGGCGAGGCAATGCATGGGGGCGTCCCTGGGAACGCAATGAGTCGATCCAACCTTGTCTGTAAGACATCAGCGCGAGGAGTCTGAGGACGCTTTGCTGCCGTTCTGAAACAGGCGCGGTGCGAACTCTTTTAGATCGCGGCGCCATGTCTGCCACTCGTGATCGGTGCCTGGCGACTCGTAGAAGACGTGTTTGATCTTCCCTTCGTCGAGCGCGGCATGGAGATTCTCCAGTGATGTCTTCATTCGTTCCGGCTCGTTCGTTCCTACGCCAATCCAGAGCAGGTGCACCTTCGCGGCGAATGCGGCAGGATCGGCCATGGTTCCGTGGAAAGCGGTCTTCGTGTCCAGCTTTGCTGTGCCTGTCAGGAACGGGTTTGAGGCTCCGCTGAATCCGCCGATGTAGGAGAAGAGATCGAGATGATCGAACGTTACCTGAAAGGTCTCCATGCCGCCCATCGACAGGCCCGCCATTGCGCGGTGGTCTCGATCGGCCAGGGTTCGAAAAGTTTTGTCCACGAACGGGATCAGCACCTGAACCATATCCTGTTCGAAGTCGCCCATTCGCTCCTGCATTACTTTGACGAAAGCCGGTGAGCCAAACCGCTCGCCCGTCATGTTAGGGACCTGATATCCGGCTCGGGTGGCATAGCCGTTTGCCATTACGACAATCATCGGCTTGGTGTTTCCGCTGGCGATCAGGTTGTCGAGAATGAAGTTGGCCTTGCCCTGGCGTATCCAGCCGCTCTCGTCTTCACCACCACCATGTTGCAGATAGAGCACTGGATATCGGGTCTTTGAGTTGTCGTAGTTCGGCGGCAGGTAGACAAAGGCATGCCGCCACGTTCCTGTGACACTCGAGCGGTACCAGACCTCACGCACCTGGCCGCGCGGAACATCTTTCGGCAGGTAAAAATCCACTCCCGCTTCTGGAACTTCAACCGCGCTGGCCCATTTGCCTCCTCCGAAGTATGCCGTGCTGCCTGGATCGCTGACCTCAGCACCGTCCACCACGATCGTGTAGTAGTGCAGGCCAGGAGCCATGGGCGGTGTCGTCACCGTCCAGAAGCCGTCAGGCTTCTTCTCCATGTCGACCTTCGGCCCACTCCAGAAGTTCAGCTTGACTTTCGTCGCATCCGGCGCCTTGAAGCGGATTTGGACGCGTGAGTTGCTGTCGACCTTCGGAAACTGCGCATCCAGAGCATTGGAGGGCGCAGGCTTGAAATCCGCCTGATCCTGTCCAAAGCAAAGGGCCGCGCTCAAGGCCATCGCGATTACCACCAGTTTCATCGATCACTCTCCCGAAGCCGTTCTCCAACTGGAATTACACGTCGCGAAATAAAGACAAAAAAATATCATGCGGATATTACCGCGAGCCAGCGTCACCGCAGCAGTCTCACAGCACAGCCATGGAGACTCAAGCGCGCGATGTAGCAGGTCTTGTCCAGCAAACTGCGTCAGCTCCGTGCGAGGTCGAAGCAGATTTGGCGTGGTGCGGACGGTCGGTTATGCTGGGTTGCCAACGAGGGCTCAAGGTCAATGGCGAATCGGCTTTCTTATCGATTTTTGTGTGCTGCTGGATTCGTGCTCGCAGCGGTATCGTCTGTCCCGGCATTCGGCGCAGACGTCAAGATGCAGGTGGTCAAGGACGACTACCTCAGCACCCAGGGCTTCGACGTGATGCTCTACGACAGCACCTACCATCCCGTTTTCGTAGACCAAAAGAACACGGCCATGGAGATGATTCTCCACGACCAGCGCATCGCCACGAATGGCGACGTGCGCCTGATGCCAACGCCCGAACAGTGGGACCTGGTGGCGACCCTCAAAGGGCGCCATGCCGATAAGGCGAACAACCGGCTCACCGCCGACCTCGCTTTTCCAAGCTTCGATCTCAGCTACACGCTGGAAGTCGCAGCGGAACCAGGCGGGGTGAAGGTCAGCATTAATCTCGACAAGCCGCTACCGCAGAAGTTGGCCGGGCGCGCCGGGTTCAACCTCGAGTTCCTGCCCTCGATTTACATGGGCAAGGCTTACCTAGTGGACGGGACCAAAGCCGGCATGTTCCCGCGAACGCCTGACGATCCGATGATCAAGGTGTTGCCGCTGGCCGATGAACCCAAGAAGGCGTACTACCTGGAGGACTGGGATAAGGCCAAGGGATACAATCAGCCGCTGCCGTTCGCCGAGGGCAAAAGCGTCACGTTAGGGGTCGACGATGCGCTGGCCCGGGTGAACGTTACGTCGGATACGGCCAACCTCATGCTATTCGATGGACGCGATCGCGCGCAGAACGGCTGGTTCGTGTTGCGGTCGCTGATCCCTTCGGGCAAGACCACCGGCGCGATCGTGTGGCACATCAGGCCGGATGTAATTCCGAACTGGACGCGGCCGCCGATGATCGCGCACAGCCAAGTCGGTTATGCGCCCGGCTTCTCCAAGGTGGCAGTACTCGAACTCGATCCGAAGTACAACGGTCCGAAGACGGCCAAAGTGCTGCGCCTGATGGAGGACGGATCGTACAAGCAGGTGTTTGAGGGCCCGATCACGTCTTCAACGCCGTGGCTGCGCTACGTGTATTCGAAATTCGATTTCACCCCGGTCAAGGACCCCGGACTTTATGTCATCGAATACGCGGACCAGCGTACGGCACCCTTCCCGATCTCGAAGGATGCTTACGCGAAGATCTGGCAGGACAGCCTGGACCATCACCTAGCGGAGCAGATGGATCACGTTTCCGTTCGCGAAGCTTACCGCATGTGGCACGGTGCTTCGCACCTGGACGATGGCCGTATGGCGCCCGTGGTTGGCGAGCAATTCGATGGCTGGTATCAGGCGACGGCAACAGATGGGAAGTACAAAGGCGGCGATCACATTCCCGGGATCGATGTGGGCGGCTGGTATGACGCCGGCGACTTCGATCTCGAGGAGCCTGCGCAATTAAGCGTGATTCAGAGTCTGGCGCTGGCGTATCGCGAATTTCATCTCAACTACGACGAGCTTTCGGTGGATGAAGCCGCGCGTCACGTTGAAATGCACCGTCCGGATGGTGTGCCGGACACGGTGCAGCAAGTCAAGCACGGCGCACTGTACATCCTGGCGCAGTTCCATAATATTGGCCACGCGATCCGCGGCACTCACGAACCGGACTTGCGCCAATATACGCAGGTGGGCGACGGGGCATCGAAGACGGACGGCCGCATCTATGACCCGAAGCGCGGCCCGAATGAAGTGAAGGGCGACTACTCCGGCAGGCCGGACGACCGTTGGATCTTCACGACCGATAACCCATTCTTCGAGTGGAACGCGATCGCAGCGCTGGCTGCAGCGGCCGATGTGCTGAAAGGGTATGACGACGCATTGGCGAAAGACTGCTTAGCGACCGCGATCAAGGCATGGAATGAACAGAAAGCTCACCCAACACAGAATGCAGCAGGCGGAGGTTTAGGCGGAGCCGCTCCGGCTGGTGCTCCCGGAGGTGGTGTGCTGGCTGCATCTCAGGGCGTGGTGTCGGGTGCTCCAGGCGCTCGCAACCGACGGGGCAGCTCGGGCGCTCCGGCAAGCTCTGGTACGACCAGCGCACAACCAGCGCCTCCGGCCGGCTTCGGCCGTCGCGGCTTTGGCGTCGGACTGGACTGGAATGCGGCCTTGGAATTGACCATTGCGACGCATGGCGCCGAGCCCTACAAGTCCCGTCTGAAGGAGTTGTTCCCTGAGATGATCACCCCGCAGCAGATGGGTATGCGCGGTTGGACAGCAGTGCGAGCATTGCCTTATCTGGACGCGAGCGCGAAGGATCAAATGCGGGAAGCGGTGAAGACATACATGGCGGGTCTGAACAAGCAGTTGGACTCCACGCCGTTCGGCGTGCCTCCAAGCCTGGGCACCTGGGGCGGATCGGGCACTGTGGTAGACATGGGCATCCGGATGTATTTCCTGCACAAGGCCTTTCCGGACCTTGTGGGACCCGAATATACACTTCGCGCCGTCAATTACATTCTCGGCACGCACCCGGTATCCAGCACTTCGTATGTAGCTGGCGTCGGTACGGTCTCCAAGACGAAGACGTACAGCAACAATCGTGCCGACAATGCTTACATTCCGGGTGCCGTAATTCCGGGGTACATCATCATCAAGCCGGATTTTCCGGAATGCATCGACGACTTCGGGTTCCTCTGGTTCGAGGATGAAGCTGTCGTGGCGGGCTCGGCAAGTTGGGTCGTCGCCGGTAACGCTGCGGACGCGATCACTAAGGAATTGAAGTAGCACCTTTGACTGGTGGTAATTAGCTGACAACCTGGGTGAGGAAGAGCATTCAATTCCCATGCAAGTGTTCCTCAGAAAGTGGCACGCAGGACGAATTCAAGAATGCGTGATCCAGCGCGCTTGTGACTACACCGAAATTCCCCGAGCCCGCTGCAGTCGAGACCGAAGAAAAGTTTGGATGATTAGCGACATTGAAGGCGGCACGGAACTGCACGTTGACCTTTTCGTGTATAGGAAAGCTCTTATAGAGCCCCGCATCCCCTGTAAACTCCGCAGGCGGATGCTTCCATTGGAGGCGTTCCTGTAAAAATCATATGCCGGCTGAACATAGTTAGCGGTATCGAACCACTCCGAAAGCTTTCCAACCTTCCTTTCATGGCCGATCGCATTTGGCCGCGTCGCGAGCCCGCCAGTCGGCTGTTGTCTCGCGAAGAGGTAGAGGAGCTCCGAAACGACGCGATTGGTCCATCATTTTTGTAGTTATCTCCACCATGGTCACCTTTATGCGCTGCCCATCGACGCCGCTGCGCCCGCCGCTAGTTTTCGCCCGGACTTGTTGGACCGCCATGGCCTGCCGGAGCCAAAAGTATGGAGCGACGTGGTGAGCATCGCAAAAAACCGGCATCGCCGCAATCGCTAAATCCTATGACGTGGTTCAAGGAACCAACATGCACCGGCGGTCTGATCTGTAACTGAGAAGGGATCGGCGGATTTTGAAGTCTCTGCACAGGGGCAGCCCGCGTGGCCGTGTTATGACACGAGCAAGCGCGCCGTGATGCTGCTGAACACGTCTTGTACGATTGCATACGATCCCGGACGGGAAGACACGGAAGCTGTGGCAGTGGCTGGATCATATCTGACGATCGTCAAAGCGGAATTCTGAGAAGGGGTGTTATGTCGAAGAAGTCGACTGAACTGCGGCCGCGGCGCGAGTTTCTCAAGCTGGCTGCGTTGACCGGTGCCGCAGCGCTGGCAGGCAAGTCAACTGGGGCAGGCGGGGAACAAGCGGCGAGTCCAGTGGCTGTGAACGACGCTGGCGGCGAAGGCAGCATGGAGTTCCTTCGAGTCAGCGGCCGGAACATTGTGGACGCTAAGGGCAACAAGGTTCGTCTCCGGGGCACGTGCCCCGGCGGCTGGATGAACATGGAAGACTTCATCAACGGCCATCCGGGCGCAGAGCACACGCTTCGCGCGCAGATGGCGGAGGTGCTTGGTCCGGCGAGGGCGCAATTTTTCTTCGAGCGCATGCTTGACCACTTCTTCAACGAAGACGATGTTGTTTTCCTGAGAAAGAGCGGCGCTTCGGTCGTCAGATTTCCACTGAATTACCGGCACTTTGAAGACGACGGCGCGCTGTTTAAATACAAGGAGTCCGGTTTCAAGCGTCTCGACGAAGTGTTGCGCCATTGCGAAAAGCATGGCCTCTACGTGATCCTCGATCTGCACTCGGCGCAGGGATGGCAGAACGTGCATTGGCACTCTGACAACGCGTCGCGCATCAGCCTCCTTTGGACCGTGTCGTCGTATCAGGATCGCTATGTTGCGCTATGGCAGGAGTTCGCGCGACGTTATGCGAACCGGGCAGTGATCGCCGGTTACGACATTCTGAATGAGCCTTGTTCGAACAATGAGATCGGCGACTATCCATGGAACGTGGGACCGAACTATCGGCCGCGCTGGGACCGCATGAATTCTGTGTTCCGGCGGGTTGTGACGGAGATTCGCAAGGTCGATTCGCGGCACATCATCTTTCTTGAAGGCGATAACTACGCGAAGCAGTTCTCAGGGTTTGAGATGCCCTTTGACGATAACCTTGCTTACAGCTCGCATAACTACACTGTGCCGGGCTTTGGGCCTGGCAAGTATCCTGGCGCTTACCCTTCGCGGTCCTCTGCGGTGGGCGGCACAGATATGTGGGACCGGGCACGACAGGAGCGCTTTTTTCTGGAGGCCGAAGGCACGCAGTTTACGCAGCAACATGACGTTCCGCTGTGGGTAGGCGAGTTTGGGGCCGTGTTTAATGGGCCTGCGGATGAAAGCGCTGATCGGCTTCGCGCCCTGGACGATCAGATCGACATCTTCGAACGGCATGGCGCCCACTGGACGACATGGAACTACAAAGATGTGGGCGTGATGGGCATGCTCACGCTTGACCCGGCATCTCCGTACATGGAACGGATCAACGACATTCTTCGCAAGAAGAGAGCGCTGGGCACGGATGACTGGATGAAGTGGCTGCCCTCGACGCCGATCAAGGAGGCGACGGCGCACCTGGCGAATGAGATTCTCGAGGTGGTGTCCGATCCGCAGGTTGATGCACGGCTGAATGCGCGGTGCGTGAGCCAGAACTTGTTGTGCTTCTATACGGGAACGCTGATGCAGCCGCTGTATGCGGGCATCTTCAAGGGCCTTTCAGAGACCGAGCTGGATCATGTGCTGTCTTCGTTCTCGGCGAAGCAGTGTGTTCCTAATCGAGGGCTGGTGGACGTTTTGAGTAAGCACATGGCGAGGCCGGCTTGAACGGCGCGGTTGCATGAGCTGAAGGCGGAAGGCCATATGGTTTTCCTCGACCGTGAAGAGAGAAGCGATTTAGGATGGCCGCGGCGATGGCCTATGGCGACAGCTCCACCAGTGCCGGACGGCACCCAGTTTTCCGTGTGGCAGAAGCCCGTGCGCTTCACGAAGACGTATTACATGGATGGGAAGCGAAGAACGGGATGATGGGGGCTGGGCACGAAGTAGCGGCCGTTCCGCACGATCAATCACGCCGCACAAGTGCCTGGACGGGCGAGCGTTGTGATTGCTGAAGGACGGTACGGCGAAGAGATTCGTCAGGCTCGCGGCCGGACTGCCGCGACGGGATGATCAGCTACGAAGCGCCTCTTGACGCGAAGGTGGTGGTGAAGGACCGGCATCGCAGTGAAGGCTGGAACTTTGGCACCGATCCACAGACGCACGCCGCGGTTGAAGCACGGGAGCTGAAGCTGGATCTGGCGTTGTTTCCTGACGGCTAAACCCTTTGAGGTGGATGACGTCACCGGGGCCGCTATTTGATCAACTATGCCAAGGACAACGTGGCCACGTATTCCGGCGGCGCGGAATTGTGTTTGTTGATGGAAACCGCGGGAGCCTGTGGAGTCGCCGAACGAGTTGGCTGGCCCTTCGGCACGCTCATTGAACTTCTTCAGCGACATTCATTGGGCCACGCTCTTCCAGGAATTTTCACCGTCTGCAGGCACGGTGTGGATTGATCCGAACGGCATGACGCTGCTTCGGGAAAGGCTGTAATTGCGGCACAATTCGAGCAGAGTCGAATCTTCAGATTCCTGTGATAGTAAATCCAGAGAACTATCTTCCTGTGGGGATCCGATCGATGAAGCGCCTCCACGCGATCTTGGGGATCAGGCGGCGCTGGCCGGCAGGCATGGCTCGATCCATCATTTCCTTCGCACGTTTTTGCGTGTCTTTGGATGCTTTGCTCATGTGTCCACAGTCGAATGGTGGCTGCGGGTCGTATTCGATATACAACTGAATTGCTTCAGCCCATTCGCGGCCAGCAATCTCGGCAGCTAGCCAAAGGGCGAGGTCGATACCTGCCGAAACACCGGCGGCAGTAACCACTTTTCCCGCGCGCACGATGCGCTCGTCAGGCTGAGGCTTGGAACCCATGGTCTTGAGCACGTCCATTTTGATCCAGTGTGTCGTCGCCGGCAGCCCCTTCAGGATGCCGGCCGCTGCCAAAATCAATGAGCCGGAACAGTCCGAGGTGGTCCATGTGGTTGTCTCATGCGCTTTGCGCAGCCAGTCAAGCGCCTCGTCGTCGACCATTTGGCTCGGCGTAGTCGTGCCGCCCGGTACGAGTAATAGATCGGGCGATGGCGTTTCGGCCAGCGTATGCGTGACGCCCAGCAACAGTGCTCCACCCTCTGTTATCAGAGGTCCCACTTCTTTGCCAACGAATCGTACTTCTGTGTTTGGCATGCGCGACAACACTTCCCAAGGCCCGACGGCATCGAGCGCCGACACACCCGGATAGAGATAAATGGCTACTTGGAAAGGTCTGGTGTTTTCCATATTCGCCGAGCTCCCTGAGAAAATTGAATGTAATGGCGTACCCGTTGCTTTGTAGCGGGTGGAGCGTTGGTTGAAGGCGGGGAACTACGCTGCAGGCAGCCCGAACCAGGTGCTTAGCGCGTCGGCAAGTCCCAGCTGCGTCAGATCTCCTATGCAGCCCATCCTGCTCATTTGGTGCATATCGTCAATGCACTTAGGGAGTCGGTTCTGTTAGGCAACGCAAGTTGGCAGCACAGCACCGAAAAAGATCGTTGCACTCCTCGTCGGCCGGAAATGGATGTGAATCGCAGTGGATTTATGCTTGTCACACACACAGTGCTATCAGAATGGTCGAGTTATATGCGCTCACGCCAAGTCCGCAGTCCCTCAATGATTTCTTCTGTGATATTGGTTCGGCGCGCCTGGAGTGGGAAGATGATCAGAGACCTGTGCTCCAACGGCATGAGGCCGGTTTAACGGAGTAGTGAGGCTGATACCGCTACCCGAAATCTGCGCGCCAGCTGCGTGGCCACGAGCGAGGGGTGTGACCACCGTGATGGCGGGGGCGCCACGAGCTCTACTCGAGGAGACAACAGCCGTTTCAGAATTTACTCCTTCGTCGATCGTGATTGTTTGGCCTTTGCGAAAGCCAGTCACGCTTTGTGCAGGGAGAACAGTTCCTCCTACACCAGTGGAAGTACGCAACGTAGTGGCGCCTGCAGTGCCAACGGTGGAGAGAGTCGCGTTTTCAGCATTCGCATCAGAATCTATGCGAATTGTCTGGCCAGGCTGAAAGCCTTCCGTGCTGGCCACCTTGATGTTGGTTGCACCTGCATCCGAAGCAGCCGACAAAGAGGCAGCCGCCTGCGTTGAAAAGTCGGTACAGTTGCTGTCGGTGTCAGCCCCGTCAGGGAACCGGCCTGCGCTCGTATTGATGGTAACTGGCGCCACAACTGTCGACCACGGGTTGAACACGGAACCAGGTGCTGGGGCGTAGCAGCCGCTTATCTCAGTTCCTGAGACAGCTTGATCTCCTTCAGCGGCCCATGGATCGACAAGGCCTCCATAGTTAAGGCTGTCGGCAACCACTCCTGAAGGCTCACGGAGCACGATGCTGCCTTCTTCGACGGTGAGAATACGGCCGAATTGCGGGGACTTCGTGGTTAATTCCGGTCCGCCAAACCACTGGTTGGGCGTTGGCATACCCTGGTAGCCCGCTGTCTTGACTGCGGCATCACGCACGGCCGAGTAGATCGGGTGGTCATTGGTCAGCGGTCTGTCGAGCGTTATGCCTGTCCCAAGCGGTTGGACTGGCTCGTTGCTCGAATGAGCGAAGTCAGTCGCCGGCTGGAAGCTGATCCCTGTTCCGCGGTCGCTGAACGGAAGATTGGCCGCATGATTGAACCGCAAGGGAGCTGCCAGGTCCAGGCCTGTTCCCGGACATACCACCCATTCACTGGCCACATGAGGTTTCGTAAGGGCGGGTGTGAAATCGACGGAAGTACCATCCGTTTTTGGACTGCCCACGGCGGTGACGGTAACGGTTTGTTGGCTTGCTGGCGTGCCGACCGTGATCTTGTGGCCTGCAGCGAAACCCTCCGCCCGGCGCACGCTGATTCGGGTTGCTCCGGCGCTCGCAGGAACTGACAGATTCGTTTGACTCGCTGCTGTGCCGACATGCGCCACCGTCACGGTTTCGATTCCATGACCAACGCTGTCGATATCAAGCCTGATCTTGTCTCCGGCAGAGATATTTGCGAGAGATGTGACCTGGATGTTGGTGGTTCCTGCAGGCGCGTCCATCGCCAGATACGCTTGGGTGCCTGGCTTGCCGACTTCGGTCACCGTCGCGATCTCATACTGCTCCACCGTATTTGCGACGATCGGATAAGTAGAGCCATAGCCGATCGCAATTTTCTGGCCAACAACAAAGCCGGATGCATCTTCAACCGGCACATTGGTTGAGCCGGCAGGAACTGTGATCACCGATTCTTCGGGAAGCGATTGCCACAACGTTGTATGGCTGCTGGCAGCCGTGCCGAGGCTAGCGATCCTGCGCGCCTCCATACTAGAGCCGGTGCCGATGTTGATCGTGTCGCCGACCGACATCCTCTCGGTGTTTCTGACATGAATGGTACTGCTACCTGCCTGTGCGGGAACCGCCAGCCCCGAGTTGGACAGGCCGAGCAGGTAGAAGTTGCCGGGTGCAAGCTTCGTTCCAGCTGGGATCTTTACCGTAGAGAAGATTGCCTGGTGGGTGGGATGCGCGGTCAATGTCCACTCGGAGAGATCGACGCTTTCAGAACCTGCGTTGTAGAGCTCGATAAACGAATCTGTCAGATTGCCGGGAGCGCCTGAACTGACTCGAAACTCATTGATTTTGACTGGTCTGGAATTACGAATCTCTTGAACAGTCGTTTCAAACTGCTTTCTGCCGGTAGTCGGATTCGTCCACGATGCATGGCCGACGAGATCGCCGTTGAAGGATGCTAGTGCGGAGGTGACTTTGAAGGTCGCGCTTACGCTCGCCCCTGGGACGACCGGCTCAGCCAACATCTCGGACGTCCGGGTAGTGCCTGAAACGACTGCGTTCCACTGTTTGCTGGGTACGGCAACGGTCAACGAAACGTCCGCTGCAGGAGAGCCTGTTGTATTCGTAAATGTCAGGGTAAAGTCTCGCGAAGATCGCGGAGTGAAGGTCTGCGGGCCTGCATGCGTTCTTGCACCCGCAGCCGGAGCGAGACGAAGTGGAGTCACGTCGTATCTTGCAGCCACAATATTCGCTTGGACAAGTTGGTCGGTAGCGTTCGATGGGAACGTACCAGCTGCGGTCATCGCTCCTTCATAGAACGTTCCTTGCGAACCGATACTATTGTCACCACCGTTGCCCAGGAGAATCGCCCCCTGCTTGCGCATCGGGTCATAGGTTGGATTCACACGGTGCCCGTCGAACATGACCGACAGAGCGCCCTTTTGCGCGTCACCACCCATGGATGTCCAATGGTGTGGTTCTCCTTTGCCGATTGCGGTTACAAAGCGCCAAGGGATGCTGGGTAAATTGGGACAGCCTTTGGTTCCATCATCGTTGACGCAGCCGACAAGATTGTTTTCCTGATCGGTCATAATCCACGGCCCGTTACCGGCCCCGCTATACCACGGCGTCGCGTTACCGAAGTAGAGGGTCTCCATGGTGCCGTTATCATCATCGCGACTATCGATCTCAGCATTGCCGTAGTCGAAACAGCAACCGGCGTTGAAATGCTTCCCACTGACGACCCAGTATTGCCCCTGCGCCTGGTCGTCAACGGCAGTGCCTTTCACATTGTTCTGGCGGAGCCCCATGCCCGGTTCGATGAACACACCGTAGACCTTGTGCCCCATGATCGTGATTGGGGCCATGTCCGCAATCGGAAGCGTGTTGAAACCTCCTAATGCGGGGCCACTGAATCCACCCCGGGGAGCCTGAATCAAGTCATTGTGTTTGGGAGACTGGTCATAGATGATGCTGATCCAGCAGTAGGTACCGCCGCAGAACTTATCCTGTGATGCTGCGTCCGCGTACCCTCCGGGATCCGCAACTGGGGCCGCAGTAGCCTGGACCACGC
>DASVAI010000448.1:0-12242 GCA_036376445.1 Acidobacteriaceae bacterium | reverse complement strand
GATGCAGGCGGCGACGAAGCAGTATGTGGACACGCACGCGGCGAACCTGCCGGTGAACTCGATACCGTATCAAGGCACTTCGGGCAGCATGCCGGTAGCGGCGACGCCGGCGAACATTGCGAGTCTCTACCGCAGCACGGTGTGGGGACCGGGGCAGGCGACACAAGTTGGAACGACCTTTCACGAAGGCCCTTCTGGAGCAGCATTGGCGGGAACGAGTCCGGCCACGGGCATGGGGAGCCTGTGGGCTGCCTGGCCTTCGGTGAGCGGCGGAAGCTACGCGGCCGGGGGAGGGGTATCGCTGCCCATTTCGCGCGGCAACGACATCAATGCCGGCGCGAACGATTACACCGCGACCTGGAGCGGCATCACCAATACGCCCAGTGTCTACTACGTAGTGCGCTTTGGTGGCACGGTAAGCAGCGGATATCTCGCCGTGGAAACGCTTGGCGCGGGCGGCGTGTCACTGCTTGAAATCAACTCCGGGGCTGCGACCACAGTAGGCAATAGCGCGGTTGCGAGTGGCGCCTCGGGGTCGATTGCCGTTACGGTTGCCGGCAATTCGGTGACAGTGACGCCCTTCGGCGGCAGGCAGATCACCTATACGATCCCGGCGGGGCACCAGGCCCTTACGGGTCAGTATGTCGGGTTCTTTAACGTGGGTTCGAGTACGCAGACGATCGGCGGACTCAATGTGACTGCCGCGGGAACAGTGCCTTTGGCGGTGGCGTGCTCTGGATTTATGAACCAAGACGGCACCTGTTCGGCACCCTCGTCGAACAATATGGCAGCGGCGGACAGCAGCGGTCATTTTGTGGGGCTTCCGGAGAAGGGCACGAGATCGGTGAACGGTGTCGCATCGATTGCGTGGCAGGATGATTTCGGCGCCGGCGTGTACGATCCGCGCGATCCGCGATGGGGACCGCAGGATACCCAGGCGCATCAAGCAGCGGCATTGCAGAACATGTCGAACCAGATGGCCTGCGACCTGGCGATGGGCAAGGTGCAGAATGCGAGGGCGCAACTGCCGCAAGGAGCTTATGCCGTCGATAAGTTGCTAATGGCTCCGGGATCGACGTGGGAGGGGCTGGCCTCTTCATCGGGTGGAACACGGTTCTATACGTTCGTCAACAATCACTTCGCGGCGGAGTTTCCTTTCAGCATGACGGTGACCTGTTCGGATGGACAGAGCCATACGGACAGTCTCAGCAACTCGCACGTTTCGCACATTACTTTCTCTGGCTGTGCGCAGGGTGGTTGCTCGAACGCGGCGGGAGATACTGCGAACTATGGCGCCGGGGGTCCATATAACAGCGGCTTCGAAATGCAATCGACGGCCGGTGTGGTGGAGTATGTCAGCGCATCGGCGTTTGGCGGGACTGGTTTGCGCGTCAACGGAATGGACTCCAAGACGTTCCACGTTACGGTGCAGAGCAGTCTGGAGTGGTATTACTACGGCGGATACAAGGGCATCACAGAGACGGCGGCCGGGCCAGAGAGCACTGGGGCAACTATTGCTGGGTCAACCGGGTCAGTGGTTCTAAGTTGGACGGCTGTTCCGAGCGCAGCCGGCTACGTGCTCTATCGCGGCACATCAGCAGGCGCGGAGAACATCTTCTACATCCTCGGCAACGTGACATCTTTTACCGATACGTGCGCGACCGGAGCATCTGGGAGCATTAACAACGTAGTTACAAATTCGCTCGCAACGCCGGGAGCAGTCACGGCGACGGCATCTGAAACGGGTGGCACATGCGCAGCGGGAACCTACTATTACAAGATTAGGGCAACGACTGGCGATGGCTGGCATGGAAGTGCAGAGTTTACCGGCGTCGATACGATGGTTGATTGGGCGGAAGTGTACGGTCTGTTCGATGCCCCGACAGCATACACCGCTTTCCACTTGGCGGATATTTCTGCGGGCGGCGGCTACTCACACTACGACCACCTCTGGCCGCAACTCGGGCTGGTGGGCATTGTTCAACCTGGAGCGCAGGGAATTGGGGACGTGTACGAGAACTTTCGAGTAGACTTCGCGCGCACCTACGGTATCTACGCTACTGCCGCAAACCTCAATTTCAACGGGGGCATTATTGACGGAAGCTGCACAGCAACCAATGCGGCCACCATTAACACGGGGCAGAACCGTGCATCTTTTGCTGGCACCTGCCAACAGTTCTACTCGGTCACCGGCGCGGCCAATCAGATCACCAACACCAGGTTCCTCGACAACAATGGCTTTGGTCCGACATACAAGACCGCTGACATGCTGCTGGAGAATACTAGTGCTATCGGAACGATCGGTAGCTTCCAGTACATCAATTCAGAAGGTTTGAAGTCCGGCGCGTACATCACACCACAGAACCCGAATTTCCAGAACGTTACAGGGCCAAAGCCGAGCATTGCTGGATTCAATGCGATCAGTCCTGTGGATGCCTCGCCCATCACCTATACAGGCTTCCTGAATGTAGAGGTGGGGCAGGACTTCTACATCTACGGTGGCAATGCCAACGTCACGATAGCCAATAACTCCTACATCAAGACCTGCACCGGGGCAAATATCAATTTGGGCAGTGTTGCCGGGGTGGTGCTGCACTTCCGCTATACGGGTGTTGGCTCGGCAGGTCTCTTTGGTTTACCGGTTGCTGTGGCACAGGTATGTTCGAGCTCGCCTGCGCAGCCAACGATCGCCAGCTCGGACACGGTTACGTTCTCAGCGACGCCCATATTCTCAACGGCAACGCGCTCGAGCTACATCCAGCTCACCGGCAACGTGACCAGCTTCACGCTGGGGACGGGAACGGACGGGCAGGAGAAGACGTTGACCTTCTGCCAGAATGCAACCGGCGGTTACACGGTGACGGCGCCGGCGAATGTTCGGGGATTTATGGCGGTGGGCACAGCAGCGACTAAGTGCAGTTCGCAACACTTCACCTATTCGGCAGCGCAGGCGGCATGGCTTGCGGATTCGGCCGGGGTAACGAACGAGTAGGAATTACGGAAGAAGTGGCGAAGCAGGCCCCGCACGGTGCGGGGCCTTTGCTTTGCAAGACAGATGGTTGGGGAAAAGAGGGTGACTTGATGGGAATGAAGAGTGTGTTTTCGGAGATCGGACACGGAGTGGAAGTGGCAGCCAAGGACATTGCGAAGGGCGCCGAAGAAGTGCTGACGATTGGTGCGAAGGTGTTGAAGGTAATTGCGGATGTGCGGGCGATCTCTCCTGAGTTCAAGCACAACCTGGCAACGCTGATGGATGACGCAAAGGCGATCGCGGTTCCGTTGGCTCCGGTGCTGGCGAGCGGCGGGGAGAATGTGGCGGCGGACCTGGAGGCGATCATGCCGGTGACCCAGGAAGTGATGAAGCTGGTGCGGGACTTCCTGGTCTTTCTGCCGAGCATTGAGGCGGCGTTGAAGAAGGTGGATGCAGATCTGACGGCCTAATCGACCGGGATAGCGAGTCAGCAGTCAACCAACCAAGTCTCTCCGGAGATTGGGTGGGCCCTGCGGGCCGACTGGAGTGGTGAGGAACTAGCTTCCAGAATGGGCACCCGGTTTGGTATTCGCGCCGGTGCACTGCAGGTTCTTCGCTTCGCTCAGATGACACGGTGCGGGATTGGGAGATGCATTGAGGATGGATGACGATCTGGAGGAGCTGCTGGCGCTGGGGCGGATGCTGGATGTGACGGCGGAGTCGCTGGGCGGGGAGACGGCGAGAGTCTTTCTCGCAGGGACGCTGCTGAAGGTGCGGACGCGCGAGGGGACGTTCGCACCGCTCCGGCCGAACCGGGCACAGCGTGAATTTGAGCGGCGGCGGGGCCGCGCGAATATTGTGCTGAAGGCGCGGCAGATGGGCATCAGTACCTGGGTGGCGGGACAATTTTTTCTGAAGACAATTACGCAGCCAGGAACACTGAGCGTGCAGGTGGCGCACACCCAGGAAGCGGCGGAGGAGATCTTCCGGATGGTGCGGCGGTTCTATGACCAGTTGCCCGAGGAACTGCGCGATGGCGCGCTGCGGACCTCGCGGGCGAATGCGCGGTCGTTGGTGTTTCCGGCGCTGGACAGCGAGTATCGCGTGGAGACGGCGGGCGATCCGAATGCGGGGCGCGGGCTGACGGTGCAGAACCTGCACTGCTCGGAGGTAGCGCGGTGGCCGGGCGACGCGCGAGGGACGTTGGCCGGACTGCTGGCGACGATGCCGGCGCGTGGCGGCGAAGTGGTGCTGGAGTCGACGGCGCAGGGCGCGCATGGATGTTTTTACGAAGAGTGGATGAACGCGGACAAGAACGGCTGGGTGCAGCATTTCTTTCCGTGGTGGTGGGAGCAGAGCTATAGCCTCGAGCCGGGTGAGAACGCAACGTCGGAGGAAGAGCGCGCACTGGTGGCAATGCAGGGACTGGCGCGGGAGCAGATTGCATTTCGACGGAGACTGCAGCGGCAGTTCGGCGTGCTGGCGCGGCAGGAATATCCGGAGAGTGCGGATGACTGCTTCCTGGCGAGCGGCAATTGCGTGTTCGATGTGGAGGCGATCGATCGGCGGCTGAAGGATGTGCCGGCGCCGGTGGAGCGCCGCTGGGGCGGCGCGCTGGAGATATGGCTGAAGCCGATGCCAGGACGGGAGTATCTGGTCTCAGTGGACACGGCAGGCGGCGGCAGTGATGGCGATTTTGCGGCGATGCAGGTGCTGGATGCAGCGACAGGATTGCAGTGCGCGGAGTTCCAGGGCAAATGCGGACTGCTAGAACTGGTGCAGCGAGCGGCAGGGCTGGCGCGCGAATATAACGGCGCGCTTTTGATTGTGGAGCGGAACAATCATGGCGCAGGCGCAATTGCGTATCTGACCAGCGCAGTTTTGTATCCGCGGCTGTATCAACAGGACGGGCAGCCGGGATGGCTGACGACGGCGCTGTCGCGGCCGGGATTGCTGAAGGCAGTGGAGCGGTTGGTGGTGGAGTCGGCCGAGTGTGTGATGAGTGCGCGGCTGCTGCGGGAGATGAAGACATTTGTGCGCGATGCTCGGGGACGGACGGGCGCCGCACCGGGGCAGCATGACGATCTGGTGATGGCGATGGGGATTGGACTGGCCGTGAGAGGGAGCTTCTAGCCACCAGCTGCTAACCTGTCGTGCGCCGATTGGCCCACAGGCAAAAGCAACCGCTAAGCAGGTAGAAGCTGGGGAGCTGTGCCCGGGGCCGTTAGAATCGCTGGCAGGAGATTTGGGACGCGTGGCGGTATTGGCGGTGCAGCAGATTCGGGCGATGCGCGGCGGGGCACAGAGCCACCTGATGCTGGGTTCGGATGAAAACCTGTGGGTTGTGAAGTTCCAGAACAATCCGCAACACACTCGCGTGCTGGCAAATGAATACCTGGCGACGCGGCTGGCAGCGAGTGTGGGGCTGACGGTTCCGGCGTGCGATGTGGTGGAAGTGACGGAGTGGCTGATTGCGAACACGCCGGAACTTTTGATCCAGATTCCGGGCGGGAGAGAGCCCTGCCGCGCGGGCCTGCACTTTGGATCGCGCTTTGTGGGCGGCCTGATGCCGGGGCAGGTGGTGGACACGCTACCGGAGACGCAGCTTGCAGAGGTAAAGAACCTGCGTGAATTTGCCGGGATGCTGGTGATCGATAAGTGGACGTCAAATGTGAACGGGCGGCAGGCGGTGTTCGGAAGACGGCCGCGAGAGCGGAAGTACACGGCAACGTTTATTGACCAGGGATACTGCTTCAACGCCGGGGAGTGGAAGCTGATCGATACACCGCTGCGGGGCGTCTTCCGAAGCAACCTCGTCTATGAGCGGGTGACAGGCTGGGAGAGCTTTGAGCCGTGGCTGGGGCGCGTTGAGAGAATGGATCCGCAAACGATATGGTCGGCGGCGGAGGCGATTCCGCCGGAGTGGTACGGTGGCGATACGGCGGAGCTGGAGCGGCTGGTTGAGGACTTGGTGGCGAGGCGGACGCGGGTGCGTGAGCTGATCGACGGGTTTCGTGAGTCGACGCGGATGCCGTTTCCGCACTGGGGAAGGAAGGCGTCGGAGATTTTGCCGAGAATCTTTCCGGAACCATTCCCAAAGAGGGAGTGGGGTACAAAAGCGGGTGTGGGAAAGCTGGTGATGTAGGTTGTGCGGGTGGAAGAATGCGGAGTGGCTTGAGAGTTATGGTCAGGAGTTGCGAAGTGGCGCTAGGCATTCACGATGCGGGGTTTGGGATTGGCGGCCAGGCAGCGATGTGAGTTCTCGCTGATCCGGTATGTGCCGGATCCGGTGAAGAACGAGTTTGTGAATATCGGCGTGCTGCTGCGGAGCGAGGGCACGGGCGCGGCGGTGCGTCTGACGCGGGACTGGAGCCGGGTGCGCTGCGTCGATCCGGATGCCGACACGGCGATGCTGGAGGCATTGGAAGGTGAGATCGGAAGGCGGTTGGCGGAGGATGCGCGGGCGGGTGTGGCTTCGCTCGAAGATGCGCTTTCGAATGCGGTGCAGTTGAGCGAATCGAAGGCGTGCCTAGCGGAGTCGTTCGCTATGGAGATGGAGAGCCTGATGGCGCTGTATGTGCTGACGGCGAAACGGAAGCGGGAGAGCCGGCGGACAGGGCGCGCGGCGCTGCAGTCGCGCATGCGTTCGGAGTTTGAGCGCGCGGGTGTCTGGGATTTGATGCAGCGTCGCATCAGCGTGGCTCGGTATACGCGGCCGGGCGATCCGCTGCGCATCGATTGCGGATACCGCCCGAATGGGGTGGTGCGGATGTTTCAGGCGGTGTCGCTGGCAGGTGATGTGGAGGGAGCGAAGGTGCTGGCGTTCTCTGCGGCAGAGCTGATGGATGGAGTGATGCGGGTGGAAGGTGCGGCGCTGGAGCTGACGGCGATTGTGGAGCCGCTGCGCGAGATAGAGGCTGAGGACGAGCACGACGCGTACCGCTTCGGCGTGGAGACGATGGAGCGGGCGCGAGTACGGGTGCTGGCGGCGACAGAGCTGGAGCGGGTGGCGGAGACGGCGCGGCGGGAGTTGAGAGTGTAGCGGCAAAGACAGCTGCAGACCAGGGCAGACAATAGCTGACCACTGCAGATTGATTCGATGTGAGCGAAAGGGCGAAGCCAAAGGCTTTGCCCTTTTCTTTTTCCAGCGAGACGGAAGCGAAGGAGCGAGGAACGGATGAGTGTGCGAGCGAATGTGCGTGAGCTTTGGCGGCGGGTGAGTTCGATTTCCGGCGGCGCAGCGGAGGTTGTGCTGCCGCGGCAGACACAGATGCTGCCTTCAGTGCTGAATCCGTACCAGGCGGGGCAGGCGCTGCTGCCGAAACCGACGCCGGAGAACCTGCGGCGCTTTGCCGAGACGCCGGTGGTGCGCCGCGCGATCAACCTTATTAAGGACCGTGTGGCGGCGATGCAGTGGCAGGTACGCGTTCGCGCGCACTGCGTGATGCCGGCGGACGCAGCGGAGCGCATGGCGGCGCTGCGGCGATCCCTGGACGAGCCGAACGAGGCGGATTCGCTGCGCACACTGCTGGAGCAGGTGCTGGAAGACATGCTGGTGGGCGGCTTTGGCGCTGCGGAGATGGAGCTGACTGGCATTGCGGAGCGGCCGGTGGCATTGTGGCCGGTGGATGGCGCGTCGATCCGGATCAATCCGAAATGGAAGGGCGGCAATGAGGAACCGCGCTATGCGCAGTTGAGCGTGTTGCAGAGCCCGGATCGCGCTGTGCCGCTGGATGACGATCAATTGATGTACATCCGGATGAATCCGCGGACGCACACGCCGTTTGGGCTAGGGCCACTGGAGGTTGCGTTTGAGACGGTGAACAGCTTGCTGAGCGCGCAGCGTTTTGCGGGGAAGCTGGCGAGCAACGCGGTGGTGCAGTACGCGCTGTGGCTGAACGAGGCGACGCCTGCCGAGCACGACCGGCTGATCCGCTGGTGGCAGGACGAGATTGAGGGCACGGGGCGCGTGCCGGTACTGAGCACGGAACAGAAGCCGGAAGTGCTGCGCTTCGGCAGCGGGACGGACGCGGACCTGCGGATGGAGTGGCAGACCTTCTTGATTCGCATGGTGGCGAATGCATTTGGCCTGCCGCCAATGCTGTTGGGACTGGAGAACGATGTGAATCGCGCGAGCTCATCGGAGTTTGGCGATGAGGCGTTTCGCGGCGCGATTGTTCCGGTGGCGCGGCTGCTGGAGCAGCACGTCACGCGCGATGTGTTCTGGAAGCGGCTGGGATGGCGGGAATATGAGTTCCGATTCACGGAGCTCGAGTCGCGCGACGAGTCGACGGAGTTGCAGATCCAGATGGAGTTGTTGAAGGCGGGAGTGCTGACGGTGAGCGAGGTGCGTGCGCTGCGCGGATTGGGGGCCGTGCAGCCGGCAGGGATTGGGATGACGGAAGAAGTGAACAAAGAGGACGGGGAGAACGAATGAAGCTGGATGCAATGGCGGTGACGATGCCGCTGGTGCGGGATCATCCGAACCGGGTGCCGTTCGAAGGAGTGCTGACGTATGTGGATGTGCCGAGCGATCGCGCGCCTTCAGGCTCGCGGGGCCGGCGAGTGATTCTGACGCGCACTGCGGCCGATGCTGCGCTGGCATCGCTGCTGGGCATGGCGGTGGACTTCTGCCCCGGCTGGGATGGGCACGATGCGCGGCGGAAGTGCGGCATCATCACCGACGCGGAAATTGTGAGCTCACGCGGCACGGGTGAGATCCGCGTAGCGGGCTATCTGTTCGGGCGAGATTTTCCGGAGGTGGAGCGGCACCTGCGGGCGGCACCGAGCGAGCAGATGGGCATGAGCTATGAGCTGGCCGACGCGCACGTGGAAGACATGCGGTCTTCGGTGTGGCGGCTCACGAAAGTGACTTTTACCGGAGCAGCGATTCTGCTTCGCGAGAAAGCAGCGTATGGGCGGACATCATTTCGTTTATGCGCTGCCGGCAGCAAATCGAGACAGGCACTGGCAGCGCGCGGCGCCTGAGGCGAGTGCAACAACAGAAAGCGAGGAAACGATGGATGAGAGCAATGCAAGCGGCGCGGCCACTGAGGTGACAGAGCGGCTGCAGGCAGCGGCGGAGCGGCTGGAAAAAACCGTCGCGTGGCTGGAGGAGAAGCAGGCGGCCATGACCGGAGATGTTGCCCGAATTGTGGCGACGGTGGACGCGACCGCCGATACGCGCCAGCGCGAGCTGGAGCGGAAGCTGGAAGAGGCGGAGCAGCAGATTGCCGAGCTGAAGGCGCAGGCTGCCGCGAGTACCGGACGCAAGACGGTTCCGGCGACCACGGTGCAACTGCTGGCGAAGCAGGGTATCGGCAGCGTGGATGGGCTGGAGGCCGGCTCGCTGGATACGGCGCTGACTGGGCTGAGCTTGGAGCAGCGGATTGCGGTGAAGGCGCAGCTTATCCGGGCGGGTGCTCTGGCTTAAGCGCGGCGGTTGGGTTCGTCCGTCTTGTGGGCGCTGCTGCGGGCAGCGCCTTTTGTGTTTCGTAACAGCAATTGCTCTTTGAAAGGACAGATTTTCATGAACGCACAGTTTCTTGATATTCATTCGGCGGCAGATTACATCGGGCCCGGCGCGGTGGAGGTTCCGTTTTACCAGACGGAGATCACTGACCTGGTCCGCCGCCGCGGCATGTTCGGCCAGCGCATCAAGCAGGTTCCGGCGACCGGCCATCCTTCGCGGTACTTCGAGCAGACGGCGATTCCCAATCCCGGGGCAGCCGGCTTTGTCGATCCGCGGAACATCACTCCTTCCCTGGTGACGCCGACTCGCGTGGAGCGCAGCGTTCCGCTGAAGGGCCTGGTGGCGCAGCTCAACTACAACCTGTTCGACATGGAGCTGGGCGCGCAGCAGAAGCAGTTTGCTTATCTGCAGGCAAAGGACCTGATCGACACGGTCGATGGCGTGCTGCACAGCCATGATGTTGCTCTGTGGAACGGCAACGATACGTCGTTGAGCGCTCCGACTTCAACGCAGTATTTTGGCGCCGCGGGTCAGATTGCAGGCGGCGGCAACGTGGCGACGATTGCCTCGACCGAAAGCATCGTGGACGGGCTGAAGTCGCAGGTAGCGGAGATGGTGGCGAACAGCAATTTTGCGGTACGTCCGACTGCCATCTACGCCAACCCGGTGCTGCTGGACTTGATCGACCGCGAGATGAAGAGCGAGTTCAATGTGGTGCTGCATTCGCGCGAGATCAACGGTGGCTTCACGGTGAAGACGCTGTCGACGCAGGCGGGCGAGCTGCCGCTGATTCCGGAGTGGGCCCTGAGCTACACCGGCACACCGGGCTCGGGCAGCGCTTCGCTTCCCGCCTACATCGTGACGGAGGACCTGATCGAGTACCACTGGCTGAGCGATTCTGCTCCGCGCATTTTCCAGCTCGGACTGCCGAACTCGCTGGCTTCGCAGTATGTGGTGGTGAAGTTTGGCGGCTTGGTCGTGAAGGGCGCCAGCTATGCGCATGCACAGGTGACCGTACAGCGCTAGATGCGGGAACGCTGCCCGAACCTGAGCAGCGCGCAACGTAAGAGGGGCCGCGATGATGCTGCCCCTCTTGTTTTTGAGCAGCGGCGAAAGCAAACGGCGCGGTACGAGGTCGCGGAAGAGGAGAGAGTGCGGATGGCCTACTTAGAGACGACGGAATACGGGAGTTACGGTCTGGCGCCGGACACGAGCGATGACTGGATCACGATTGCGTCCGGAATGATCGACGGGTACTGCCGGCGGGCGAGCGTACTGGCGACGCAGTATGTGGAACGCCTGCGCATCAGCGAGGGCAGCCAGACGGTGCGGCTGAGCTATTTGCCGCTGCTCGCGGTTGCGCCAGCTACGCTGCCTCTGCTGACGGTGCGGGGACGGTACACACGGCCGCGGCGTGGTGAGTTATGGCCGGTTGGTCTGGACGCGGTGGCGTATGCATTTTCGCTACCGGGAGCGTGGACGCAAGTGGATCCGGCTTCGATTGATTTTGTCGGCGACACAGGCGAGCTGACGCTGCCCTATAACGTGCTGGGGCTGCCTTACAGCGAAGTGGAAGTGACTTATACCGCCGGATGCGCCACTGCTCCTGAACCGGTGAAGATTGCCTGCGCGCAGTTGGTGAAGAATGCGCAGTCCACGCCAGGGATCAACGTGAAGAGCAGCAAGATGGACACGATGTGGATGCAGTACTTCTCCAACTCGCTGATCGATGCGCAAGTACAGCAACTGCTGCGGCCCTATGTTGCAACGAGGCTGGGATGAGCGGAGCGAACGTGGGTTCGATGCAGAGCGGCTGGCAGCGAATGGCGGACGCGCTGCTGCGCTCGCTGGGCGGATCAGTGGCGATGCTGCGTATGCCAGCGATGGCGACGGGCGCGATAGGAGAGCAACTGGGAACGCCGAGCGCGGGCTTTGTCGATCTGCCGCTGGCGCCGGCGGCGTTTCGCAAGGCACGCGTACCGGTGACGGACGGCAACCAGGCGAAGTACGAGGTGCTGATATCGGCATCGGCGGTGGAAGCGCAGGTGAGCCGACTTGGGCTGACGTCGGCTGAGGTGCTGTTTGCGCAGGGGCTGGGTATCACGGTGGGCAAGGAGTTCTTCGTGATCGAAGGCGTGTCCTTTACGAGCGCGGCGGGACTGGCCTGCATATATCGCGTGCTGCTGCGGGAAGCAGCTACGCAGAGCTATTAGCCGTTTTCATCGTGGTGTATCGGGCTTGGCGTTTTTCGTCGGTTCACCCAGTCGAACACCCTTGTGAACACGGCCGATGAAGGGAATGGAATGAAGAAGGCACGCGATTCTTTTTATGTAGCGCTGCGCGATCGACTGCAGGTGCTGAATCCGTCGCGGCAGGTGATGATCCGGGGCGTGTGGCGACCGGGTGTGCTGGTGGAGGAAAACGAAAGCTTCGGTCCAACACTACCGGACAACCTCTTTGTGCTGCGCTGGACAAAGGCGGCGGTGGACGGACAACATGCGCTGCCGCGGGCCGAACAGGTCTGCGAGATCCAATACGAGACGGCGGGCACACCCTCAGCAGGAGGCATGGACCGAGGCGCGCTGCTGACGGCGATGGATGCCGAGCTGCTGGCAGTTCTGCAACCGCAACAGGCACAGAAGTTCGACTACAGCACGACACCTTTGACTGCGATGGCCACCATGGTGTTTTGGGGGGATGCGGTGTTCGGGCCAGTGACGCGCGAGCGGGACCGCGTGGTGCGCAAGGCTGAGATCTCGGTGGTGAGCTACGAGGAGGCTGGAGAGATATGAGTACGCC
>DASVAI010000321.1:0-14124 GCA_036376445.1 Acidobacteriaceae bacterium | reverse complement strand
GTGAGCGCGAGCAGCGGGACAGCGATGAGAGCTTCGCCAAAGCCAAAGGTGGAGCGGATGAGAGTGGCGACGAAGACCACCAGCAGGACGTGCAAGGTTGTTGTATCCACTCAACTCCTCAGGCCGGATTCTTTTTCGATTTTATCGCTCCCGATCCGCTTGACATCCCTAAGCTTCTAGGTCTACTCTGCCTTTCGACCCATAGATACTTAGGGGTGAGGAATGGGAAAGAAAGATCTGCAGGGAACGCTGGATCTGCTGGTGTTGAAGACCCTGGCGCAGAAGGGCGAGATGCATGGTTACGGCATAGTGCTGCATGTGCAGCGGGCCTCCGACGAGTTGCTCTCGGTCGAAGAAGGCTCGCTCTACCCGGCGCTGCATCGCATGGAGCAGAGCGGGTGGATCAAGTCTGCATGGGCGCTGACGGAAACGGGACGCAAGGCGAAGTACTACCGGCTGACACCCGCCGGCCGCCGCGAGCTCGACGATGCGGAGAAGAACTTCGAGCAACTGGTGAAGGGTGTGCGAGCTGTACTGCGCTACGCCTGAGAGAAGTAGCGGGAGGTTGCTTTGTCGCTTGCCAGCCGGATTGCCAATCTCTTCCGCCGCTCGCATGTAGATCGTGAGATCGACGACGAGCTGCGTGCGCACATCGAGATGCGCACCGAGGACAATATCCGCACCGGGATGGAGCCGGAGGCTGCCCGGCGCGATGCGCTGGTGCGCTTTGGCAACCGGAGCGTTATGCGTGAGCGGGCCAATGATGCCGAAACCGAGCCGGTGCTGGCGGGGATTGGGCGTGATCTGCATTACGCGCTGCGGCAGTTACGACATGCGCCTGGCTTTGCGCTAACCGCGATTCTGACGCTGGCGCTGGGCATCGGCGCGAATGTAGTGGTGCTGAGCGTGCTGAATGCGCTGGTGCTTAAGCCGCTCGATCTGCCGCATGCGGATCGGCTCTATCTGGTCGAGCACAAGGAGCACAACTGGTACAGCCAGTCTTATCCGGACTATGTGGACTACCGCGACCGCAACACGAGCTTTAGTGGCATGGTGGCGTACGACATGGCGGAAGCCGCGCTCAGCACGGGAGGATGGGCCACGCGAAATTTCGGCTATCTGGCCTCCGGCAATTACTTCGATGTGCTGGGCATCCAGCCCATGCTGGGCCGCTTCTTTCACGCTGCCGATGAGCATGGAGAGAATTCCGCGCCATACATCGTCTTGAGCTATGAGTTGTGGCGCCGCCGATTCGGGGGCAATCCCCGAGTCGTCGGCACGACTGTCGATCTGAACCAGCGGCCGTTTACCGTGATCGGCGTTGCGCCGCAGCAGTTTCATGGAACCGAAACGTTCTATTGGCCGGACTTTTGGATCCCGATCGTTGAAGATGGGCAGATTGGTTACAGCCATAATTACTTGAACAACCGCTCCACTCACAATCTGCTGGTGCTGGGCCGTGTGAAGCCGGGCGTCACGTTGCAACAGGCGGAAGAGAACCTGAACGCGATCTCCAGCCAACTGGCGCAGCAGTATCCGCTTGCCGACAACGGCCTGAATGCCCGGCTGATCAAGCCTGGATGGATGGGCGATTTCTATGGCGATTCCCTGCGCTCGTTCATGACTGCGCTCACGGCGCTGGCGGCCCTTGTGCTGCTTGCTGCATGCGCCAACCTTGGCAGCATCTTCGCGGCACGCGCGGCGGACCGCGGCCGCGAACTGGCGATCCGGCTGGCAATTGGTTCCAGCCGCTGGCACATTTTGCGGCAATTGCTTACGGAAGCCGTGGTGGTCTCGCTGGCCGGCGGCGTCGTCGGCACGGCATTCGCCACGCCGCTGTTGCAGGCTCTCAGCCGCTGGCAGCCCTTCCATGATTTCCCGGTTCACGTCACCGTAACGGCGAATGCGGCCGTCTACGCATCCGCACTGCTGCTCTCGATCGGAAGCGGAGTGTTCTTCGGGTTGTTGCCGGCGCGGCAGGTGTGGCGAACCGATGCGGTGCGCGCCATCCGGGGCAGGGCGACGGAGTCGGCTCTGTTTCGCCGCCTCACGATGCGCGATCTTCTGCTCGGCGTGCAGATTGCGCTCTGCACCTTGCTGGTCACCGCATCGCTTGTGGCCTTGCGCGGCATGCAGCGCTCGCTGCATGCGCCGTTGGGCTTTCAACCCAGCGGCGTGGTGCTTGCCGCCACCCAGTTGACCATGGCCGGTTATCGCGAGGACCAGTTCGTCCCTGTACAGAATCGCATGCTGGAAGAAGTGCGACACATTCCCGGCGTCACTGGAGCCGGCATCATCGATCGCGTGATGCTGGGGCAGGGCTGCTGCGGGAGTGAGAGCGTATTTCCGCGGGGCACCACCGACTTTCGTAAAGAGCTGTTCGATGCGCGGAACTTCTCCATCTCTCCCGGCTATCTTGAAGCGTCCGGCACGCGTTTGCTTTCCGGCCGGGATTTCACCGCGCAGGACACCGCGACCTCTCCCCAGGTTGTGCTCGTCAATCCGACATTTGCTCGCATAATGTTTGGCGATAAGCCTCCAGTAGGCCAGCAGTTCCTGCTCTTCCGCGGCACGCAGCCAAAACAGGTCGTCGGCGTGGTGGAGGACGGCAAATATCAATCGCTGACCGAAGAGCCTCAGCCCGCCATGTTCTTTCCCATGACCCAGGAGATCAACAACTACTACACCGTATTCGCCGTCCGCTCCGACCGGCCTGCTGCCGAGATCGCAGCGGCGCTCGACCGCACGCTCACCAGCATCGATCCCCGGCTTCCGCTGAGCATTCGTCCCTGGTCCGTTGCGCTGGATATGGCGCTGTTCCCCGCACGGGCAGCCGCCGCGGCGCTCGGCGTGATGGGCCTGCTGGCGGCGATGCTGGCCGTCACCGGCACCTTCGGCATGGCCGCCTACAGCGTGAGCAAACGCATGCGCGAGCTCGGTCTCCGCGTCGCGCTGGGAGCGCGGCGCGTCGAGCTGATGCGCTCGGCTCTGGGACGTCCTCTGCTGCTGCTCATCTCCGGTTCTGTTGTGGGCCTGGCGGCCGGAGTGGTCGCCAGCCGCCTGCTGGCGCAGATCGTGTATGAGGCCACTCCGCGCGATCCGCTGGTGCTCGTGGGAGTGCTGGCGACCATGGCGTTCATTGGGCTGGTCGCGACCTGGGCGCCGGCACGGCATGCGCTCTCCATCGACCCGGCGCGACTGTTGCGCGAGGAGTGAACACATGTCTCTCTATAGCCGGATTGCCAATCTCTTCCGCCGCTCGCGGGTGGATCGCGAGATCGACGACGAGCTGCGCGCGCACATCGAGATGCGCACCGAAGACAACATCCGCACCGGGATGGAACCGGAGGCTGCCCGGCGGGATGCGCTGTTGCGCTTTGGAAACCGTGCGGTGATGCGTGAGCGGGCCAATGATGCCGAGACCGAGCCGGTGCTGGCAGGGATTGGGCGCGATCTGCATTACTCGCTGCGCCAGTTACGACATGCACCGGGTTTGCGCTGACCGCAATCCTGACGCTGGCGCTGGGCATCGGCGCGAATGTAGTGGTGCTGAGCGTGCTGAATGCGCTGGTGCTTAAGCCGCTCGATCTGCCGCATGCGGATCGGCTGTACGCGATTGTGCAGAAGGGCCAGGGGGATGATGGCCAGTCTTACCCGGACTACATCGATTACAGGACGCGCAACTCCACGTTCACCGACATCGCCGGATACCGCACAACTGATGTAGGGCTGAGCTTCCACGGACCGGCGGAAAAGCGATGGGATCATGAGGTAACCGGCAACTACTTTGACGTGCTCGGGATTCAGCCGGCGCTTGGCCGCTTCTTTCATGCGCGCGAGGAGCACGGACCAAACTCCGCGCCATACATCGTGCTGAGCGATGCATTCTGGCGCAGCCGGTTCCAGGCCGACCCCGCCGTGATCGGGGCCGTGGTTTTGCTCAACAAGCATCCGTTCACGATCATCGGGGTCGCACCGGCGAACTTTCACGGCGTGGATCTCTTTATGTGGCCAGACATCTGGACGCCGATTGTGAATGAGCCGCAGGTGGAGGGGTTTGACTTCCTTACGAAACGCGGAAATCACATCGCGTGGATCGTGGGGCTTCTGAAGCCCGGCGTGGGCGCAACAGGGCTCGGACAACCTGAACGCGATTGCTGAGGAGTTGGGAAAGGAATATCCCGGCGATGATCAGGGCATGAGGGCGCGGCTGGTGAAGCCGGGGCTGATGGGCGATGTGCTGGCCGGCGGCACCCGAGCCTTTCTGTTTGCGATATTCGTCCTGGCGTTGCTGGTTCTGCTGGCGGCTTGCACGAATCTGGCGAGCATCTTTGTGGCACGCGCGGCGGACCGCAGCCGAGAGTTGGCGATCCGGCTGGCGATCGGCTCCAGCCGCTGGCACATTCTTCGGCAATTGGTGACGGAAGCGTGGTACTCTCAGTGGCCGGCGGCGCAGTGGGGACGTTGTTTGCGACTGCGCTGCTGCGCGCTCTAACGCAATGGCAGCCGTTCGCGGAATATCCGGTTCACGTTACGGTGAATGCGGATGCGCGCGTGTTTGCGTTTGCCCTGCTGCTTTCGCTCGCCAGCGGCATTCTGTTTGGGCTGCTGCCGGCGCGGCAGATCTGGCAGACAGATGCGGCGCAGGTCATGAAGGGCGGCGCCTCGGCTTCGGCATTGTTCCGCCGGTTTACGCTGCGCGATGTTCTGCTATGCGTCCAGATAGCGCTGTGCACGCTGCTGGTGACGGCCTCGCTGGTAGCAGGGCGCGGGATGGAACGCTCGCTGCATGCGCCGATTGGCTTTGAACCGCAGGGTGCGATGCTGGCGGCGACGAATATGCGAATGGCCGGCTATTCCGACGATGCAGCCTTGCCGCTGCAGAAGCGGATGGTAGAGGAGGCGCTCGCCACGCCGGGTGTGATTGCTGCGGGACCATTGACGATACGCCACTGGGCGGAGGCGGCAGCTCCACTGCTTTTTATCGCGAGGGCACGACGGAGTTCACTCCATCGCACGTCGCGCTGGGCGCGAAATATTTCTCCATCTCGCCCGGCTACCTGAAGGCGGCGGGGACACGGCTGATAACGGGGCGCGATGTGAGCTGGGATGATACGCGGAGCAAGCCCAAGGTCGTGCTGGTGAATGAGAACTTTGCGCGCCGGCTGTTTGGATCAGGGACGGCGGCGGTGGGGCAGCGTTTCCTGAGCGGGGCAAAAGATGAGTTAGAGATTGTCGGCGTGGTGGAGGATGGAAAGTACGGCTCGCTGACGGAGGATCCACAGGCCGCGGCGTTCTATCCGCTGGCGCAGTCGACGGACAACGATACGACACTGGTGGTGCGATCGCAGTTGCCGGACGCGGACACGGCAGCCGCCATCCAGCGAATCTTCAACAGAATCGATCCCGGCCTGCCGTTCACGATCAATAGCTGGCCGAATTCGCTGAGTCTTGTTCTGTTCCCGGCCCGAGTGGCAGCGGCTGCGCTTGGCGTGATGGGGTTGCTGGCGGCGATGCTGGCGATTACGGGCACCTTCGGTATGGCGGCGTACAGCGTGAGCAAGCGCATGCGCGAGCTGGGCATCCGGGTGGCGCTGGGCGCGCAGCGGGCGCGACTTGTGTGCTCGGCGCTGGAGCGGCCTCTGGTGCTGCTGACGTGCGGCTCGGTGGCGGGGCTTGCGCTGGGCATGCTGGTGAGCCGACTGCTGGCGCAGATCGTTTACCAGGCCACGCCGAGCGATCCGTTGGTACTGGCCGGGGTGGTGGCCGCAATGATGCTGATCGGGCTGGTGGCGACGTGGGTGCCGGCGCGGCATACGCTCTCGATCGATCCGGCGCGACTGCTGCGGGAGGAGTGAGTACTGGCTGTACGGGCGGATGCGCCAGCGGCGCGAGTAGTTGGATTCGCTCCGTTGTCGCTCACGTATGGAGGAGCGGGCATCTGCGAACGACTGCAGGTCTCTCTGTTGCGCTTGGTTCCAGTCGGGACAATGATTCTCACCGGAACTCCCTCGCTGACTAGCTCAGGCTGCAGGCGTCCACTGCTATCCTGATCTCCGCATCATGCGCAGACGCAGCCGTACCACGCTCCTGATTGCCGGAATTGTGATCGCTTTGCTGGGCGCGCTGGCGTATCTGCGGCAGAAGGCGCCGCCGGAAGTGGCGCGGCTGCTGCCAGAATCGGACGGAATCCTATACGTCAATTTTGAGCCGCTGCGAGCGGCGATGCATTTCGATCAGCATCCCGTGCAGCACGATCCGAGTTATCAGAAGTTCATCGATACCACTGGATTTGTGTTTGAGCGCGATCTGCACCAGGCAGCGATCGCCATGCACCACATGCAGGATCCGAAAGGACCGAATGGTCCGGTAGCTTACTCGGAAGTGTTTGCCGGGAAATTCGATCACAAGCGGGTAACTGCGTGGCTTGAGGCAAACAGCAAGAGCCGCGAGCAGTATGCGGATCGTACCGTGTACAGCCTTGCCAGCCAGGGCCGCAGTGTGCGCGTGGTGCTGCTGGGCTATGACATGGTGGCAGTGTCGAACACTCCGACGGCGGAGCAGATTCACGCCATCGTGGACCGCTATCGCACGGCGGCGCTTCCCTTCTCGGGCTCGTCGGTGCTCTCGGATTATTACGGCCAAGTGCCGGCGCTTTCGATTGCGTGGGGTATTGGCCGCATTTCGCTGCCCTTCTGGTCGCAGGGCGGCCCGCGGGTGTTTGGTGTGACGCTGCCACTCGATCCAGACACGGCATTTGTTGCGTCGGTGCGCTTTCTTGGAAATCTGAAGCTGCGCGTGGAGGAGATTGCGCCGAGCGAGGCGGAAGCGGCGGCCACCACAAGCGCTCTGCAGAATATGCTGGGTTTGGTTTCCGTAGCGCTGACAGCTGTGCAGGACAATCCGCAGAGCAAGGACTATCGCGCTGTCCTCAACAGCGCCAGCGTGACACAGCATGGCAAGCACGCGGTCCTGACGGCGACGGTTCCGATGTCGCTGGTGAAGCAGTTGGCGAGCGGCAATCAGTAACGGCCCGACCGAAAATTTGTCAGCTCCGTTCTCATGACGATATCGTTGAATGAAACGATTTCCCGCCGCACTGGCAGCGAACCAACGTCCCGCACCATCACTCCTGTTATGGAGGACTGCATGCTACGTACCGCCAACGCTCCCCACGCGCTGGGTGCTGTTTTCTTCCCCGTTCTTGCGGGAATGCTTTTAATGAACGCACCGAGCGCAGCACTTGCCCAGAACACGAAAGTGCTGACTGGGCAGGCTGCATTTACCGACTACTCCACAGAAAAGCCCGGCGCCATGCGCAAGCTGACGGTGGCTGACCTCCCCACGCCGTATGCGACGGAGTCGGTGGACAATGGCCCCGGCCTGGTGGCGCGTCCGCAGGGCGCAATACCGGAGGCGCCTGCGGGTTTTAAGGTGGAGCTGTACTCCTCGGATTTGAAGAACCCGCGACTGATCCGGACGGCGCCGAACGGCGATCTGTTTGTTGTGGAGAGTGAGCCGGACCGCAGCGGGAACAGCGGCACAGTCAAGGTGTTTCGCGGAGTCGACGCGAGCGGCAAGCCCAAGCAGGTGTCGACCTTCGCGACTGGGCTGAAGCAGCCGTTCGGCTTGGCGTTCTATCCGCTGGGGGCGAATCCGAAATGGGTATACGTGGGCAACACGGACTCGGTGGTGAAGTTCCCGTACAAGAATGGCGACCTGAAGGCAAGCGGGCCATCGCAGGTGGTAGTGGCGGCGTTGCCCGGCGGGGGACGCCTGCGCGGCGGCGGGCATTGGACGCGCGATGTTGTCTTCTCGAAAGACGGCGCGAAGATGTTCGTCTCAGTGGGATCGCACTCGAACGTGGACGATCCGGACACGACGCCGGCGGAATTGCATCGTGCGGATGTGCTGGAGTACACGCCGGAGGGCAAGTTCGTGAAGGTGTATGCATGGGGCATCCGGAATTGCGTGGGCGAGGCGATCAGCCCGGCGACAGGGCAGCTCTGGTGCTCGGTGAACGAGCGCGACGGACTGGGCGACAACCTTGTCCCCGACTACATCACGCATGTGGAGGAAGGCGGCTTCTATGGCTGGCCGTGGTACTACATTGGCGATCATCATGACCCGCGACACAAAGGAAAGCATCCGGAGCTGGCCGGCAAAGTGATTGTGCCGGATGTGCTGCTGCAGCCACACTTCGCATCGTTGGAGATGACGTTCGATGAGGGCAGCCAGTTCCCTGCCTCTTATAAGGGCTGGGCATTCGCGGCGGAGCATGGCTCGTGGAACAAGGCGAAGCGAGCGGGATATGAGGTGGTCGCGGTGCCGATCGAGAACGGCAAAGCGACGGGCGCCTATCAGGATTTTCTGACTGGCTTTGTTACGAAGGACGGGAACGTCTGGGGACGGCCGGTTGGTGTGACGTTTGCAAGTGACGGCTCGTTATTTGTCACTGACGATGGATCAAATTCCATCTGGCACGTGACCTATACAGGCGCGAAGCAGGTAGCCGGCAAATAGCCACGGGCTTACATATGCATAAGAAACGCCCGGCTATTGGCTGGGCGTTTCTTATGCAACCGAAAACTTAGTAGAGCAACTCACGGTCAGATTTATCGATTAACGGATTAGCCGGGCTAAAGCTTGCGCGAGAGTCTGAGCAATTTTTCGGCTGTCCTCACGTGGAGCACTTACTTCGATATCTCCATCTTTATCACTGAAAGCGAGAATCACCGAGTCGGCGTGAATATTGAAGAATACATACAGTCTCGTTCCGTTCGACATCGTTTAGCTTGAAACTGAACTTCTTGACCACGTTGCCTCTCAATCTCTCTGATTCGCACCTCAGCGTTGACTTTTGCGCCCCTCAGCCACGTCTTTGTTGAAAGTGGCGGAGTGGCCGCGCGGCACGCTGAGCGATTTCCACTTTGCAGATTGCAGATGCTTGGCCAAGAAGATGATCTGACCGAGATGGTAGCTGTAATGCGCGAGCTGGCGGTTGATGGCCTGCAGAACGGAGTGACGCTCGCCGCGAATGAAGGTATCGCGTGAGAGATCGGCATCGGTGAGCGGCTCGAGCGCCTGGAACATTGTGGCCCAGCCCTCCTCCCACAGCTTCATCAGTTCGGCGCGTGTGGTGGGCGGCGCTTCGAACTCAGATTCGCGATTGCGGTCCGGTTTCTCTCCGTCTGCTTCGGGAAAGCCGCGCCAGCGCGAGCGCATGTTGCCGGCCATGTGCTTCACGATCAGCGCAATCGAGTTCATCTCCGGATCAAGTGTGACGGTGAGATCGGCGTCTGTTACCTGGGCCATCGCAGCCTCGCCCATCTTCTTGTAGTGTGCAAAGAGGGGGCGGACATCTTCGAGGTAGCTGGTTGTGAATTGGAGGGCCATACCTGACGATGTACCATGCCGGACATGCGAAAGACCACCCAGCTCTCCTGCCTCGCGGCGTTGTTGCTTACGATTCCCGCCGCGGCACAGAACGCGCCCGACTCACAATTGCAGGCCACAGTCGAACAGATCGCGGCGCAGCATCATGGGCAGGTCTCGGTGTTTGCGAAGGCGCTGAAGAGCGGCCAGACGATTGCGGTGAAGGCGGATGAGCCGGTGCAGACGGCGAGTGTGATCAAGCTAGCGCTGCTCTACGAGGCAATGGAGCAGATCCGCGCCGGCAAAGCGCATTGGGATGACACGGTGGTGCTGACAAAGGAGAACCAGACCGACGGCTCGGGCGTGCTGGGCTTCTTTGATACGCCGGTGACGCTGACGCTGAAGGATGTGCTGTTCATGATGATTGCGCAGAGCGATAACACCGGGACGAACATGGCTATCGACAAAGTGGGGCTCGACGCGACCAACGCGGAAATGGGCAAGCTGGGGCTGAAGAATACCTGGCTCTACAAAAAGATCGGCAAGCCTGCACACTACGCGATGCCGGCGGACCAGAAGAAGTTCGGGCTGGGCAAAACGACCGCCCGTGAGATCACGACACTGATGCAGCGCATTGTGACTTGCCGGCTTGGCGAAGGAGATACGGCACCGACTGAAGCCGATCGCGCGATCTGCGGGGTTGCGCTGCACATGCTGCGCTCGCAGTTCTATCGCGACGGTGCGCCGCGCTACCTGGAACCGATCGATACGTCGGAAGAGGGCTCGGCGATCGCAAACAAGACCGGCGCGCTGGACGAAGTGCGCAACGATGTGGATGCCGTCGCGACCAAAGATGGGCTGATTTTTCTCTCGGTTTTCACCTGGGACAACAAGGACCAGAGCTGGACGGACGACAACGAGGCCTACATTACAACGGCGAAGATCGCAAAGGCGATTGTGAATGCGTGGGCGCCAGGCGGGCTGGATGTGGCAGCTTTCAAGATGACGGGGAAGAAATAGGAATAATGTCAGACACCAAATACTGGATGTCTGGGTAATTTCCGCCAGATCATTGTGCCTCTAAGCTTTACTTCCAATCTTTGTAGTACTTCCTGGCCGAAATCAGAGCGATGCAGTTGATTAAGGAAAGTGCAACGGCATAGCTAAAGAGTGATACTGGATTCCACTTCAGGGCTCCTGAAATGATCAGATAAACAATCGTCACGCAATTGAACAGCAGGAACCAAGTTTTCTTTCGCATTACCTTGGGCAGATCGAGCACGGCGTTCCGGTCTCCTTGCGCATATAACGAAACTACTTGGTGGCAGTGCGGCGCCCCCGAAGCATAGCAAGTAAGCCAAAGTTTCGCGGTATTTTTTTGCAACTCCCAAAACGATTGATCTAGAAAGAACACATCAGGCGGCATCCAGCGATTGGACCGTTATGGGAATACAGAAGCCCTGGGGATGACAACTCGGGGCTTTCCCTTTATTAGCCAGTGATCTTATTCGGCATTCGTCTCCACCGGCTTATCCGGTTGGTGGTTATAGATCTCCTCCACACGCGCCAGTGTGTCGATCTCCTCAACCGGCTTATCCGTGCGGATGCGCATGATGCGCGGGAAGCGCATGGCGAAGCCACTGGCGTGCCGGTCGGAGCGCATCAGGTTATTGAAGGCGACTTCCAGCACGACAGTCGGTTCAACCGAGCGCCAGTGACCAAAGTCCTCGATGGTGTGCTCGTGGAAGTACTTCGATAGCTCGGCGATCTCGGCGTCGGTCAGCCCGGAGTAGGCTTTGCCGACGTTCTTCAGCGTATCGCCGTCGCGCACGGCGAAGGTGTAGTCGCTCAGGATTCCGGCGCGCTTCCCGTGGCCATACTCGGCCCCAGTAACGACAACGTCGAGCGTGGCCAGCTCGCGCTTGAGCTTGAGCCATGCCAGGCCGCGGCGTCCCGGCTGGTAGAGGCTGGCGGCCGCTTTCAACATCACGCCTTCATTGCCGCGGGCACGGGCGTCGATGTAAGCCTGTTCCAGTTGCTCGGCGCTGGTGAGGCGTGTCACCGAGGCAAGCACAAATCTTGCGAAGGCATTGCCGCTGGATTGCGCTTTGGCGTCGGATTGGGCAAAGAGCCCTCCCTGATTGTGCGGCGACTCCGCCGGAGTGCTGCTCACGATAGTGAGTGGCGCCTGTGCTGCGTGTATTTGTTCAAGCACGTCTCGGCGTGTCGCGAGCGGTTGCTCAAGAAGCAGCGCATCGCCGCGATATAGCACGTCAAAAGCCATAAAGACGACCGGCGTCTGCTCGCGCATCGCAGCGGTCACGCGCTTGCGGCCGATGCGGTTCTGCAGCGATTTGAATGGAAGAGCGCGCTGTTGTTCCGCTGCCGGATCGATATTCCACGCGAGGATTTCACCGTCCAGGATGAGTGGCTCAGTAACGCGGGCGAATGCCTCGGTCAGCTCGGGGAAGCTGTGCGTCATATCGTCTCGGCTGCGCGAGAAGAGCGCAACGCGACCGGGCTGCACAGGATCACCGCAATGCAGCTGGCAGCGGATGCCGTCGAACTTGTCCTGCACGTGGGCTTCGACCAGAGCAGTCTCGGATTGGCCGAGGGGCGCGGATGTGCTTGCATCGGCGGCTTCTGCCTGCAATATGGGCTTCGCGCCGCCCTCTCCTTTTTGCTCGGCGCGAATCTCTTCCGCAAATCGTGCGATTGCCTCGGCCACTGAATCGACCGGACTGGCGAGCATGAATCCCATGGAATGAAAAAGCCGCATGCGCGCCTGTTCGAGTTTGTCTGCCGCGGCAAGGCGGACGACTTCGCCGAGGTTGCCAAGGAGCATCACGGCTCGGCGCACGGATGGCAGATCGCGCTCCATTGCCACCGCGATCGCCTCTTCGACCTGGGCCTGCTTCACGCCAATGCGCATGTCGCTGAGCATGAGCTTGACCAGGTACTTGGCTTCGAGCGGTGTTGCTCGGCGGAGCAGTTCACGCAGGAGATGCTGCCGCGGGGCTGTGCCCTTCGCCGCTGCGAGTTGCGAGAAGGTTTCGGCTATATCTTCGATGCTCAGTGTCGCTTGTTCTGCGCCGCCCTTTACCGCGAGCAAATCGAATGCCGCCGCGCCCATATCCCCGTGGCGGCGATAGGCTTCGTGCATCGCGGCATCGCTTGCCCGGGTAATTTCCCTGACGACCTGCCACAGGCTCGCTCCGCCGACGCCGAGTTGGCGGCGGTCCGTCTCGGGAAACGGAGTGCCGGCGAGCCAGAGCGCGGCCGACCCAGCGGCCTCCACCGGCACCTCGCGCAGGTATTCGGCCATCCAGGCGCGCTTTTCCAGCTTCTTGGTCGTGCGGGCCAGCCGCTCGCAGAGGGCTGCCCATACTTCCAGCGGTGTCATCGAACGTTGTAGATGCATCCGGCGAGTCTCCGCGATACTCTAATAACAGCGATGTTGCGCCTTATCCATTTTCCGGGCACTCTCCTCTAGCGGCTTCCGCCGCCATCGCCCTGCCGCGCCTCGCTTTCTCAAAATCAGATTTTGCGACTGAAATTCGGCCCTTTGTGGCCGAGGAGCCCCGATGTTTGAACGCCTGGAACAGATTGCCGCCCGCTATGAAGAGCTGGGCCGCGAGATGGCCTCGGAAGAGGTCATTATGGATCACGAGCGCTACCAGAAAGTAGCCAAGCAGCACCGCGACCTGGAGCCGGTGGTCGACGCTTTCCGCGAATACCAGAAGACGAAGGAAGGCATCGCCGATGCGCAGGGAATGCTCGCGGAGAGCGATCCCGATATCCGCGCGATGGCGCAGGACGAGCTCGCGCAGCTTGAAGAGCGGCTGCCGAAAATCGAAGAGGACCTCAAGTTAAAGCTGCTGCCCAAAGACCCGAATGACGAGAAGAACGTCATCTTGGAGATTCGTGCCGGTACCGGCGGCGATGAGGCTTCGCTGTTTGCGGCGGAAGTCTTCAGGATGTACTCGCGTTTTGCCGAGCAGCACCGCTGGAAGGTGGAGGTGCTGTCGTCGTCTGAATCGGGTGTCGGCGGGCTGAAGGAAGTGATTGCGATCATCGAAGGCGACCGAGTCTATTCGCAGCTCAAATATGAGTCGGGCGTACACCGCGTGCAGCGCGTGCCGGCGACGGAAACGCAGGGGCGCGTGCATACTTCAGCCGTCACGGTAGCGGTGCTGCCTGAGGCGGAGGACGTGGACATCAAGATTGAGGCCAAGGACCTGCGCATTGATACGTTCTGCTCCTCAGGACCGGGTGGGCAATCAGTAAACACGACGTACTCGGCGGTTCGCATCACCCATCTGCCAACCGGCACCGTCGTGAGCTGCCAGGATGAGAAATCGCAGATAAAGAATCGCGAGAAGGGCATGCGTGTGCTGCGTGCGCGGCTCTATGAGATTGAGCAGGAGAAGCAGCAGGCGGCGCTTGCGCAGGAGCGCAAGTCGCAGGTGGGTTCGGGCGATCGCTCAGAAAAGATTCGCACCTACAACTTCCCGCAAAACCGCCTGACCGACCACCGCATTGGCCTCACGCTCCACCAGCTCTCGGAGATCATGGAGGGTAGGCTGCAGCCGGTGATCGATGCAGTGGTGGCGCACTTCCAGGCAGAGCGGCTGAAGGCCGAGGCAACCAACGTCGCCTGATAGGCGCACCGAATTGGTTAGACCTGCAGCCTGGCGCGCCGCACCAGGCTCTGCCAACGCGGATCCGGCCGCAGGTCGTCGAACATCG
>DASVAI010000313.1:0-2864 GCA_036376445.1 Acidobacteriaceae bacterium | reverse complement strand
CCGCAGGCAGCGGCAATGTTTTCGTCGATCTCGGCTTTGCCGAGGCGGACGAGGAGCTGACCAAGGCGCAGCTTGCGAGCCATATCCGGCAGGTCATTCGGCGCCGCCGCCTGACTCAGGTGGCCGCCGCGGCGCTCATGGACATCGACCGGCCGAAGGTCTCGGGCCCTTCTCAACGGACGCCTCGCCAATTTCTCGAGCGACAGCTTGATGCGCCTGTTGAACGCGCTCAGCCATGATGTGGAAATCGTGGTGAAGGCGAAGCCGCGTGGTCGCAGCCGCGGCCGCATTCGCGTGCTCGTGAACGGCATAGCGCTGTGCTTACCGACATTGATGCCACGCTAGCCTTTGCTGAGCGGGCCGCCTAATCTAGTTCCTCGTCCTCCAACGCAGCCTGGAGCATGGGACCAGTGTCACTTTCTGGACCGATCGAGGCCATATCCGCTCGATTCATGTAGCCATTTATCACTCGCCAGCGATTTTCGTGTTTCCCCTTGCCGACAATTTCTTTGAAGCTGGAAAATCTGCATCTTCGAACGTCAACGACAGGCGTCGCGCTGTCTTGTTCGAGCCCGATTAGCAAGATCGGCAAAGTGATGGAGAGATTGGCGGCAGGCAGTTCGCGTGCGGCGCGCTCATAGTGGGCGACATTGGAGTCGGTCGCGCGCGCCATAGCCGCGATCGGAACCACGCATAGGCCGCACTGGATAAGTGATTGGGAATACGCGGCTTGCAATTTGAAAATATCAGAGTACCAACGCGCCATATTTCCAAACTGCACTTCCGCCTGAATAGTTATCTTACCAAAGCTCTTTCGGAAATCAGCCGCCAACCCCGATTGCGCGATGCCCGTAGCAAGGGGATGATACTGCCAGCCACAATCAACCGAGAACCTTCGGTCGAAATATGTATTCATTAGTTGCTGAACGACTTGAAGTTTCAGATTTTTACTCTTTCCCGGATAAATGAAAATGGGCGCAGTCGATAAGATTCGCTCAATCTCGTTCCAAGCTTCGATGTTACTAGGATGTTGAAGAATCTCTTGCGCGTACCGATAGCTATGAACGTGCAACTTCACGCATGACGCTCCGGTTTTGCCGCTAGTGGGAACAGCGCCGGGCACGACCCCTCCCCGGTGCTGAGAGTGCGATGGCCACCATAGGGCTTAGTGGGATCATAAACGGGCCGCTCCATGGGCCGCGTTTTGAGCCGGCCCGCCGCAAGCTCATCGAGACGTTTGCGTGCCACTGCAACATAGTCGGCGACAATGTCGCATCCATAGCCGTTCCGACCGTGCTTGAGTGCCGCGACTACTGCGCTGCCGACTCCCATGTAAGGATCGAAAACGTTGTCGCCGGTGTCTGTCATCGAGAGCACGAGCCGTTCCACCAATTCCACCGGAAACTGGCATGGATGAATGGTTTTCTCGACGTGATTATTCTTCACGTTGGGGAATATCCAGACATCGCTCGGATTTTTGCCCAATGGATTGCACGAGAGTTGGCCGGCCCTCGGGCCTTTGAAGTGCTTCTTGCCGGGATATTTTGACGGTACGCGAATCGGATCGAGATTGAAGGTGTAATCATCACCCTTGGTGAACCACAGGATCGTTTCATACCGGCCGGACAGGCGCTTTGTGCAATGCAGGCCGTGCTCGAAGTGCCAGACAATTCGATTCCGCAACTTAAGCCCGTGCCACCTGAACACCGGATCAAGCACGATATCCAGCGGAAAAATCTCGCCATCCTGCACGTGATTTCCGACCTGCCAACAGAGCGAACCTTGTGGATGCAGAAGCCGAACGCATTCAGCGATGGTCTTTTCCTGCTCGCGCACATATGCCGCAAGCGGCGCACGCCGCTCATATGACTTCCCAATATTGTATGGCGGCGATGTGACGATGAGCTTCATGCTGCCCCCCTCGAGCGGCTGCATGAACTGGAGGTTGCCTTGACATGCGATGAAGGCGCTGGCAGCTGGTTTTGCGCTTGGCCGCATGTCGTATGGCATCGTCGGTTTGTCTCCCATCTTAGTAGCTACCATCAGTAGTATGTTAAGTTCTGGCAGAACGCAATAAGGAGGAGACGAAGCTGAGTGCCCGATAGTGGTACAAAAAGAGAACAAACGCAACCTTATCCGCGATCTTGTTGCCCGAAGACGGGCCCGATGACACACGGCGCGAGTTGGTTTCATCGAGAACTTCGCCGGCGAGGACGTGGCCGAGTCGATGCCGGCGCCCGGCACTTATCGATCCCGTCGACCAACTGAGAGCGACGAAGGCTCGTCATGCTACGAGCGACTATCGGCCGGTACATCGAGGCCGTTCGGCAGCGTGATCCAGAGGACGGTCTGCGCCGCGGCGGAATGGCGGGAGAGGTGGCCCTTGCCGTGCGTGTCCTCCACCAGCACGAAGCCGCCGGCCGGAACGTGCCGCACCTCGCCGTCGCTCGTCTCGTATTGGACGGCGCCGTCGAGCCGCACGGTGAGCACGCGCTCCGGCACCGTGTGCCAGGCCACCTCGCGCATGCCCGCGGGGATCAAGGTGAAGCGGAGGCGCTGTGCCGGATAATGCGCCGACAGCGCGAACGGCGCCGCGCCGGGGAAGATCGACCGCTGCGTCACGGGTATGTCGATCTCCCCGAAATGCGGCTCGCCGTCCGGCGTGGCGTAGATGCGCAGGCACCTCATGGCGGCCTTCGAGGGGGGCGGCCGGGACTGTGGGCTATTCGCGCAAGGCGATAATATAGCCGCCGGCGCGAGGCGGCGGAATGAGTTCTATCCTGCACCAAGCGGGCTCTCGCGGTTTGAAGACAAACCACTGTCGCCCGCCAACGAGCGCCGCTGCGCGGCGCCGTTTAGCTCAT
>DASVAI010000303.1:0-8034 GCA_036376445.1 Acidobacteriaceae bacterium | reverse complement strand
CTCTTTCGCCGCGACCAGAGCGATTCCGACGGCACATTTACCCTCGCCGGCATTCTTCCCGGCCATTATCGTCTGGTCGCCATCGAACGCGGATGGGAACTGGAGTGGGCAAACCCGCAAGTGCTCGCGCCCTTCCTGCTCAAGAGCAGGTCGGTGGATGTACGCGGCGGCGACCACCTCCAGGGAACGATCGAGCTGCAGTCGCGCTGACTGCGGCTATCCAGTTACTTTGCGTTGCGCAGACCTCACCAGCAAGCAAACAGAAACGCCACCCCGAAGGATGGCGTCATCTCGATCTCGTACTCGGATTAAAGGGTGGATTCGATCTCAAAGCCCCAGGCCTCAAGCAGAGCCTCAGGGATGTACTTGGAGTTCTTGTTCCGCCGCGCCCATTCCCGAAGACGGGTCGACCGAACGTACTGGTCGGGGGTCAGCTTAAACTCCTTCACGACTTGCTCAAATGATGTAACAGTGGGCACTACGGGGCCAATCGGCTCCGGTTTCCCCCAGTTCGGATTTCCGCGACGCTTCGCCATGCGTTGTTATTCCTCAACGTGGAGAGTTATTCGGACCTGGACATTGGCCATGCTCCTGGCCACGGCACATACGGGGCTTGTGCCACAATTCTTCGATCCTCAATGAGGATACCCCATTTTTAGCGAAATATCAATGTCAGCTAAGGACTTACCGCCCCCTTCACCTCATAGGTAATCGCCATCGATATACCATCTCATCAACACGCGCTATATCGCGTCACGCCCTGTTCTTGCATCAATCGCGATGCAGTCCAATTTGGGCTACAACAGAAAATCCTCCCGCTACAACCTGCGTGCGATTCATCCCCAACCGATTGTGGAGGAACCTCCTTAGATAAGAGGAACCACCAAAGGCAATAGGGCGCTTCGGGAGCGCCAGGGGGTTTAAAGCCCCGGGGTTTAGAGCATGGACGCGACCTATCGTTTTCGCTTTCTCATCTATCTAGCCGCCGTCATGCTGTTCATGTCCCTCTGCTTCGTGTACGCGGAGCCCCTCCCCTCGCACAATCCGCTACTCTTCCAGGTCACGCCGCAACACTCCGGTTTCCTCTCCAGCCTCCCCCAGCAGCCCTCGTTCGATCCCGCCGCGCTTCGCGCCGCATCGCCGGTCGTCGCTCCCGAGCTCATGCAGCAATTGCAGAACACATCCCGTCTGCGCCGCAGCCTCTTTCACCGCAGCCGGCGAACCGCAGCGCCCCTTTTTCCCACGCAGCTCCCCATGGGTCCATGGAACGCCTCCTCCGTGCTCCACATCGTCGAGGACGGCCCTTCCCAGGCTCCTGCTACCCGCTGAGACGGCAACGCTGACTCAGCCTTCCTGAATCGCTCGGCTGCACAACCTCTCGCGCCCCCAACTCTTCTTACCCTGCAACAACCCGTGAATCGGGCATGCTCCGGCAGATTCGCTGCCATGGAGCGGAAAGGAATTTCCAGCATGAGCGTATTCAAGTACTGGACGGTTTTTTCGATCGGCGTGGCGGCCGGAGCCGCTGTAGCCCTGGCCTATGCACCGCGGACGGGAGAAAAGACCCGCAAACAGTGGAAGCGGAAGCTCGACGACACGGGCGATTATCTCCGGGATACAGCGGACGACTTCAGCAAGCACGCGACCAAGGTTTACTCCCGCGCCCGCGACGTTGCCGATGACGTAGCATCGCAGGCCGACACCTTCGCCAGGAGGGTCTCAAAGCACGCCAACAAAGTCGCCGGCTCGTTCTAGTCTCAGCGGCAGAAGCAGCGCACCGCTGTTTGTCGTTACGATATCTCTATGGCCGATGCGGCAAAGCCGGCGCGCTTCGCAGCAAAGGATCGCGCCTTTGTGGCTCTCGTGGACGGCGCCTTTTCCGACGCCGCCCGCCGCAGCGGTCCGCATCTCCTCTGTCGCGCGGGCTGCACCCAATGCTGCATCGGCGCATTCGCTATCGGTCCGGCGGACGCACTGCGGCTGCGTGAGGGACTGGCCGCGCTCGACCGCGACGACGCCGAACGCGCCGCACGAGCGCGTCGCCGCGCTGCGGATTCATGGTCCCGTCTGGCGCCGGAATTCCCCGGCGACCCCAACTCCGGTGCTCTCACCCTCGACGAGAACGGCGAGCCCTCCGCCACCTTCGATGATTTCGCCGATGATGAGACCTGCCCGGCGCTCGATCCCGAACTCGGCACCTGCGATCTCTACAGCGCGCGGCCGCACACCTGCCGATCCTTCGGACCGCCTGTCGCCGCCGGTGAGGGCTACGGGGTCTGTGAACTCTGCTTTCAGCATGCCGCCCCGCAGGAGATCGCAGAAGCCGCCATCCACGAGGCGTCCGCTGCCGCCAGACATGCTCTCGATGGTGTCGCAGTCGAAGCCGGCGCCCCGTCCGAGCCCACAATCATTGCCTTCGTGCTCAGCCACCCGTAAGCTCCGGCCCAAAATGGAACGGGCCACCGGCGTATCCGTGAAGGATTTACATATGGGCTGCCGTTGCGGTTCGCCCGACACCGAAAGCACCGCTATGGAAGGAGTTGCAGCCTTCCTTCGAACTTTTTCCAGCCCTTCGGCCCTATGATCCGGTCCATCGGCAACCGCCGAAAACCACGGCCCAACAGCCCATTTTGAGCAATCGATTCTTACAAATAGCCAAATTGAATCAACCATTCGATTACCTCTGCGATCACCAGGTGACCACATGGGTACCATTTCATCCTGGCAAGTTCTTTGGAGTGGTTGTACTTTTGGGAACATCGCAGCAGGGCCCCTTATGGCTGCGAATTCAAAGAGGCGAGTAAAAAGTGAAGCTCGACGAGAGATCAATTTACCCGAATTTGAAGCTGACGATTTATAAGACTGGGATCCGCCAAAATCGCCTTGCCAAGATGGTTGGCATTCATGAGGCATATCTCAGCCGGATCGTAAACGGCAGCCGCGAACCCGGAGACGCCCTGCGCCAAGCCATCGCTGACGCGCTGCACTCCGAGGTCGCTTGGTTGTTCGAGCAGGAGAAGGTCGTTGCCTTCCCCAGCCTCATGCGTGAAGATCGCGCTGCTTCGTAACCTCTGACGTACCGGATGCCTTTGTTCGTTCCTTGGTTCCTGTTGTGCGGGTTTCCTGCCGTAATTGCGGTCTCTGGGAAGGCAGCATGAGAGCTCCCACACTCCCCCTCTCCTGCTCGTATCACTGCAGTCCTTCTGTATTTTGCTGATCTGCCTCGTTTCTGACTTTGTCTGTCTTGGTTCCCGTTGTGAGCTCGCCCTCGCGCGTCCGCTCAGCACCGCCACAGGCTGGCTGAAGCCATCTGCCTGCCTCACGGAAGCAAGAGAAATGGGAGGCCGAACCGGGCTCCCATTTCTCTTTCCCGCTTCAATGTGCCGTTCGCCTTATACCGTCGCGGCGGCTTCTTCCTCGTAGACCTTGCTGTGTCCGGCGCGACGCGCCAGGTGCCGATGCAGCCGCTTCGCCGTGTAGGCCGCTCCGTAGGAGAAACGCATCATGGGTCCAAAAGACAGCGACGACGAGACCCCGATAAAGTACAACCCCGGCACGCTGCTTTCGAATCGCCCGGAGAGCTCCGGCATGTGGTTCACTTCACGAATCTCGCGCCGCAGCGTCTCCGGCAGAAACGGCAGCCGTCGCAGGTCGACGTGATAGCCAGTGGCCGCAATCACCTTGTCCACCTCGATCTGAGTCAGCTCCCCATCCTCCCGCGCAAAATTCAGCGCAACGCGGCCGTTATGAACACGCGCTCCCTTCGGCGCCATGCCCGAGAGCACCTCCACCTTGCCCTCCACGCGCTCCCGCATAGGCCAACCTGCCGATGGGCCCAGAATGCGCGCCAGCCCTCGCAAACGCGTGCTGCGCGGCAGAAACCGGTACCAGTGCGGCAGCTCCGTCAGCAGGCGCAGCTTCCATCCTGGTCCGATGCCGCTGCTTGGCATCCGCAGTCTGGCCCAGAAGGTCCGCTTGCCGGCTTCCCCCTTAGTATGAAATCGCAGCGGACGCCGGCTGGCGATCGTCACCTTAGCGCCAGCCTCATGCAGCAGCGCCGCCAGATCGATCGCCGAAGCTCCGCCGCCCACGATGGCAACTTCCTTGCCGGCGAACTCCGCCGGGCGAGCGGCCTCAGAAGAATGGCGCAGCACTTCTTTCGGAAGAGTGTGCAGCACCGGCGGAACGTACGCATAATGCGTGATCCCCACCGCCAGAACTACCTTACGTGCTGCAAACGTCTCGCCCGTATCGAGCGTCAGCAGGAAGCCATCTTCACCGCGCTCCAGCCGCGTCAGCATTGCCTCTTCGACCTGGGGCACGACGCGCCGCTGAAACTCCTGGCCATAGCCGGCAAACGTGGAAAGATGCACAGGCGCTCCCATTGTCGCGTAGGGAATCGAATTCTCGGCGCAATAGCGTTCCAGCGTGAACTCGCCGTGCGGGTCTGAGAGATTGCTCGCAAATCCATCGCTCTTCAGCAGCATGCCTACCGGCATCTGCTCCCGCCAGGTCTCCATCACCTTGCCCACAATACGAAACGGCACCCCGGCGTTCCCGAGATGAGCGCCAAGCGAGAGCCCATATGGCCCCGTCCCAACAATGGCGACTTCAGTGCGATGCATCTTGCTCGACTGTCCTTGTACTGCGGTATTCGGGTAGTGACCGGAATACGCCAAGTGTGACTCGGAAACAATGAAAAAGTCCTGTAAAACGGGCAAACAGTGGTAACGCACCTTCCGGACGTAGGTTACATTTGTCGAGAAACTCCACGAAAACAGACATGGATTATTTCCCCCGCCCGGCGCATCATGGAAGCTCCTCTCCTGACTGGGCTCCCGCTGAACTGTGGTACTTCTCCGTTTTGTTCTGCCGGAATCTCTATGTGTGAATGCTCGGAATCTGGGGCGCAGCCTCACGTACTGCTGCTCACCACCCAGCCTTGGCCTGTGGGTGCCCGCTTGGGCCTCGCCCTGCGGGCTGCCGGCTTTCGCGTCAGCATCTGGGGCCCGCGAAGGCATGCGCTCCTGCTCACCGGCGCAGTCCACCGGCGTTATCTTTACCGCATCTCCCAGCCGGTTCGCTCCATGGAAGCCGCCGTCCTCGACGCCGCTCCCGATCTCATCCTCCCCTGTGACGAGCCCGCGACCATTCACCTGCAGGAGCTCGCCGATCGCGCTCTCACCCGGCCGCATCTCGCCTCTGTTCTTTCTCTCATCGAGCGCTCCCTCTGCCCGCCCAACGCCTTAAAGCGACTTACCCAGCGAGCCTATGTGCTCGACGCAGCGGCCGCCGGCGGCGCGCCGGTCCCGATCAATGCCTCCGTCGGAAGCCTCGATGAGTTGCGGAACTGGCTCGGCATCCACGGCTTCCCCGCCTATCTCAAAGCCGATGCAACCTTCGGCGGCCTCGGTGTGCGGCGCATTCGCGATTACGAGGAAGCCGAATCCGCCTATCACGCGCTCGCGGCCGCGCCCGGGCTCGGACGCGCCATCCGGCGCATGGCTCTCTACCACGACCCCACTCTCATCGAGCCGTCTCTCCGCCGTCGGCGCGCCGCCATCAGCGTGCAGCGTGCCGTCCATGGCGGAGACGTGAACAGCGCCATCTTCTGCTGGCGCGGACAGGTGCTCGCAAGTCTCACCATGCAGGTGATCAGTGTCGGTTACGAATTCGGCCCGTCCACCGTCCTCCGCCGCATCTCGAATCCACAGATGGACCGCACCGCCGAGGTCCTCGCATCACGGCTGAACCTCTCCGGCTTCTATGGCCTGGACTTCATCCTCGAAGAGCAGAGCGGTATTCCCTGGCTGCTCGAATTGAACTGCCGCGCGACCCAGATCCCCCATCTCGCGCTCGGACCCGGCCACGATCTGCCGGCCGCGGCCTTCGCCGCCGTCACCGGCCTGCCGCTTCGCCCGCGTCCCCTTGTCACGGCCATGCAGACCATCGCTCTCTTTCCCCAGGAATGGGAGCGCGACTCGGCGAGCCCATACGTCCGCGAGGCCTATCACGATGTTCCCTGGGAAGCGCCCCGCCTCGTCCGCTCCTACATGCACCCGCGAACCGATCTGCGCCTGCTGCTCTCCCGGAGTCACTGGCGCAATCGCAAACGCCAGAGCGCCCGCGTGGAAGCTCCGCTGGCAGCGCCGGAAGCCTCCCTGGTGCAGGAAGGCGTCATGCCGCAAACCTTAAAGTAGCGCATTAGGGATGGCCGCGGCTACTGCAGGCCGAGCCCGCCGTCCACGGTCAGAACCTGTCCGGTGATAAAACGCGAGCAGCTCGCGAAGAAAAGCACCGCGGCTGCGACGTCCTCCGGCGTGCCGTTGCGCTGCATCGGGGTCTTCACCGCAAAATGCTCATAGGCCGGGTCCACCTCGCCATTCACAATCATGCCCGGTGCCACGCAGTTCACCGTAATCTCCGGCGCCCACGCCTTCGCCATCGTCCTGGTCAGCATGTGCAGCGCCGCCTTCGACACGCAGTAGTGCCCATGCGTTGCCCACGGATGCTGGCCCCCCAGCGAGCCGATGTTGATGATTCGCCCGTGCCGCTGCTTCAACTCTGCATGTGCGGCCTGCGCCATCAGGAACGGCCCGCGCGTGTTCGTATGCAGCATGGTGTCCCACTGCTCCGGCGTAATCGCCTCGAGCGGCACCGTCTCGAAGACGCCCGCATTGTTCACCAGCAGATCGATCCAGCCCAGTTCACGGACGGCCGCATCCACCGCGCGCCTTACGCTCGCCGGATCGCCGACATCGCACTGCACCGCGGCGGCTTTCACCCCATACTCGCTGATCACGTCCACCGTCGCCTGTGCTTCCGCCTCCGAGTTGCGAAAGGTGATCGCCACATTCGCGCCCGCCTGCGCCAGCGAGAGCGCCAGGCTCCGCCCGATGCGCTTCGCCGCCCCGGTCACCAGCGCGTTCTTCCCTTCCAGTGATTGCATAAGGCTGATTCTATCGGCCGGCGGCCGCTGGGCTCATCGCAACCCCTACCCGCGAGTCCGCGCATCCGTAATACAGGAACCAGCGATCGCGGAACCATACCAGCCCTTCAGCAAATGTGGTCCCCGCCGCATACTGCCCGCTCTGCTCCCAGGGCAACTCCGGCTTGAAGAACGTGTCCGTCCGCGCCAGCAACCTTGCCGGATCATGCGCATCGAATAGCGCCTGCCCCACCGAATACGTACCCGGAGCCAGCCCCAGATCATGCTCCGCGCCATTCGCATTCTTCCCGTTGTACAGGAGCGCGATGCCATCCTTCGTCACCACCGGAGGCGGCCCCACCTCCGGCAGTCCGCTGTCGAACTTTCCCGGCCGCGCTCGCATCAGCACCTTCGGCTCGCCCTTCTTGCCGGTGACCGGATCCCAGTGCACCAGGTCATCGGACGTCGCCAGGTGAATCTCGCCCTCACCCCAGTACATCCAGTAATGCTGATTGATCTTTGCCGCGACGCAGCGCACTTTCGTCACACACTCAGTGACGATTCCCGCCGACTTGTACTTCAGGCCGCCCCACTTCCCCATCCCAAACGCGGGCCCATGCTTTGTCCACGTATGCAGATCGCGCGAGGTCGCAACCCCCACGCGGTATGTCTGGCGGTTCCACTGCGTGTACGTGATCACATACACCCCATCCGGCCCCTCCACAATACGCGGGTCCTCCGTCCCTCCCGGCCACTCCCGCGCCTGCTCGCTGTCCTTCGCCGGATAGAAAACCGGCACAGCCTCCCGCGTAAAGTGCAGGCCATCGTCGCTCAGCGCCAGTCCCAGCCGCGACGTGTGCATCCCGATCTGCATCGGGCCCGTGTTGTCCTCCGCGCGGTACAGCACATCAATTTTGCCGTTCCGCACCACTGCCGCGGGATTAAACGTGTGCAGCACCTCCCAGTGCACGGCGCTCCCGCGAATCGGATCGGCAAAGAGCGATGCTGCATTCGGCGCGATTACGGGATTCCCCGTTGCCGGACGCGTGAACGGCCCAATCTGCCAGTTTTGATGTGCCGCTTCCGCTCCTGCCGCGAGTGCCACC